>CAYZMI010000083.1:0-9114 GCA_964479475.1 uncultured Rhodospirillaceae bacterium
GACCTCTTGAATGCCATTCAAGCGCTCTCCCAACTGAGCTATGGCCCCGAACCTTTTATCACTGCGGTCTTTGGCTTAATTTCTCCATTAGCCGAAAAACCACCTTGTTGAAAACTTGTTGAAACTCTCGTGGTATTTGTTAAATACGCAGGCAGATATTCCAAGAGTTTCGCGCACTGTCTAACTCACGCACAGCGATTGAACAACCTTATCATAAATTTTGGGAGAACTGGGTAATATGAAAATCATCGATCTATCACACATGATGAACCTGCATACCCCAGGTTGGGTTGGCTATGCAGGAAACAAGATGTATTACGCTCAAAATTTGCAGACGGGTGGTATTGTTGCCCAGCGGGTAGATACAGCCATGCATGTTGGGACCCATCTTGATGGCGCGATGCATGCTTCGGACGTAAAGGGCGATATGGCTTCTTATTCTTTGGATTATCTAGTCGGACCCGGAGCAGTTGTAGATATATCAGACAAGATCGATGATTGGGGCCTAATTACTCCTGAGATGATGGAAGCGGCTCCAGTAGACATTCACGATGGTGACATCCTGATTATACACACGGGTTTTCATCGTTACTACGAGGGGCGACCACAACAGGATCTAGAGCGTTATTTTTGCCTCCATCCCGGCGGGGGCCGCGCATTACTGGACTGGATGTATAAAAAGAAAATTAAATGGTTCGGCATCGACTGTGGTTCTGGCGATCATGCAATGAATACTTCAATACGGAAGATGCGACCTGATTTAAGAGCTCGATTTGAAAAAGGAATTGGTATGAGTTGCGAGGAGTATTTTGGTGAATACGAATATACTCACGCGTTATCCGGTCGAAAGGCAAAATCGGATATTTTTATGTTTCACAGCGAGGCATTCAACGAAGGTTTAATTCACGCCGAGAATTTAGGAGGTGATATAGAACTTGCACTTAATCAACGGTTCATCATCGGCGCATTTCCGTGGCGGTTTGAAGGTCTTGAGGCCTGTCCTTGTCGCATAATTTGTTTTTCAGATGTTGGGGATTCTGTTGAGACAATTGGCGCAGTCGCAAAGGCACTTTCGGGATCGTGATAAAGTTCCGAATAACTACGTCTTGATTGATCCGGTGAAAACCATACCCATTAAATACAAAGGGTAGGAGGTATCACTTCCCCTCGCTGGCTAATTAGTTAGGGGCTTTCTGAGCATCGTTTAGTTATTTTTGGTCACATAAAACCGAGGCTAGCTTCAAAATTTTAGAACACGGATCTGAATTCGCCTGGGTTTACAACATCCTTATTGGTTGATGATTGATTTCCCGATGCGTGCTCCGTTTTTTGATTAGTTGGTCCACCCCTGTATGAGGTCAGCGGCTTCTTTGTGACCATTATCGACAATCGCGGCCAGGGCGACGGCGTGGTTCTTATGCATATTTGATGAATTAGAGAACGCACTGGCCAACTTGTAGGCCGTTTCAATATCCGTTCCGTCGGTGCCAACACCATTCAATTCGATCATGGCGGCATTATGGGCCATTTCTCCGTTTTGGGGTTCATAGAAACAGAACAAGCGCGCACCTGACAAAAGACCGTCGGTCACCGTACCCGCCCCTGGTCGGCAAACAATGGCAAGGAGCGTATCGTACATTGCTTGGTCGTATATTGCGGGTACCATCCAATGAGGTTTGTGAAGGGGTAACAAGGACGGCTCTACATGAATCCGTTTAAACGGTGGTGGTGGGCCACTCGCAAGTGATTTGACAAACGTTTGGTACTCATCCCTCCACTCGGCGCCTAGTCCGCTAGTTATCAGAACATCCGATTTTGATAACTTAGTTTCGTGCCTGGTACCGAAAAGGCCTACCGGATAGCACTCGCCAAGATCTTTAATTTTGTCGCCGAGCAATAGCTTGGTTGAAATAATACGAGGTCTAATTTTTGCCATAAGGTATTCGCAGCGTGCCAGATACTCCGGAGCAATATCGTTCAGTGACAAATGCCAAAAGAAATGACCCGACAACACCGTATCACGGCGCCGCTCCAGCACCTCTGGCAAGTTGTCCGAGATAACAAGATCATATACATCTAAGTCCGGCAGCGTGCTCATCCACTGGTCCGCCAGTCGAAAATTAGAACGTAATGCACCAATGGATGTCTGCGTATTGAAATCCACAAGTTCGAAGCCGCTATCGCAGCTAAAGTCTATCTTGGCGAGTCGTTTGACGTAGTTATTGGGTGCAAAAAGCCTGACAATATTTCCGCGGGCGCGGAGTTCATTACCTAACGTCAGAGACCTTTTAGTATGCCCGAGACCGTTTGAACAAGCGATTATGGCTATATAGGCCATCTATAATTAATTGCCCATATAGCCCATAGTTGCGTACACAAGGCCCGGGACGCGATCTATCTCCTCCGGATCTAGTTGGTTCCATCCGTCGAATACAAGCTTTGGTCTATTTTGAAAATTTTGCACGAAAAGCCCGGGCTGTACGTTCGCCCTATGGTTGTTCAATATTAATACTGCGTCTGCGTTCCGGACTCCGTCTGTCAATTCCTGTACCGGTTGAATGCCCGTTTCCGCAATGTGTTCATCGGAGAGAATGGCATCCCAGCCCCAAACAGTTACGTTTTCTTCATCTAAGGCCCGTGCAACTTCTAACGCGCTGGACCCTCTGACGTCATTGGTCGCGGGCTCCCCTTTAAATGCTAAACCTATGATCAAGACATTGAGCATTTTCAGTGGGCGATTTATGTTTTTTGCAAACGAGCGCAAAACTTTGACCGGATACAGTGCGGCTTCCATATTAATGCTGCGCCCTAATAAACTAAGCGCCGAAGACCGAATTTGGTGTCGCTCCGTTAAGCCGTAAAGCAACGGATCTTTGGTTAGGCAATAACCACCTACCCCCGGACTGGGAACAGGGAGTTGGTCTCGCGGGTAGCCGCTATTAGCGGATTCTATTAGCCGAAAGGCATTGATATTGTATTGATCTGCTAAGAGGGCCAACTCATTCGAAAAGGCGAAGGAATAATCCCTAAATGCGTTGTTAGATAATTTGATCAATTCAGCGGCTTCAGGACTTTCCGCGGTTACCACGGATGGGGATAAGGTTGACCAAAAATTTATTGCACGGTTGGTGCAATTGGCAGTGAGGCCGCCAACGACTTGTGGTAATTCCCTTAGTTCGCGTAAGGCATCGCCCTGTACGGTGCGTTCCGGCGTGAACACTAAACTAAAATCAATGCCCGCCCGTAGCCCTGATTTATTCTCGAGAAGTGGGCACACAATCTCACGCGTAGCCCCTACGGGTACTGTTGATCTAAGCATAACTGTGTTTCGCCGTTGGAGCCGGGCACCAATCCACTCCGCTGATTGAATTACATGTGACAAGTCCGGTTCGCCGTCATTGTCAACTGGGGTACCGACTGCAATTATGTATATGTTATGCGCTTGAGTATGTTCCGGCTTGAAAAATTTAAGACCCTTTCTATTTAGTTGCACGCGAAGCATGTCCGCTAGTCCCGGCTCATGAATACGACATTTTCCAAGGTTCAGTTCATTTACGAGGTCTTCCTGTATTTCCACGCCCGTCACGAAGTGACCTCGGTTCGCTAATGAAACTGCTAAGGTGAGGCCAATAAAACCCATGCCAACGACGGCCACCTCGGTGAGCAGAGGGTCCCGTTCTTTGAGTAGTTCTAAAAAATCATAAACGTCGATTAGTCTCTCTGTTTCATCGACTGCTATGATGTGTCTAACTAAGCGATGTGGCTTACCTACTGCACGAAGTTGTTCATTTACAGATCTAATAATTTCTTCGCCAGGTAAACCTGGCGGGACGACGACAGGCGCAGTGGTCATAACCTCGCCAACTGGAAGAGAAAAATTAAAGTCGGCTGCATAACTGCGGCGAATGTCACCGTCGGTAATAATTCCCACCACTCGTTCATCACTGCTTGTAATTACCGCGGTGCCAACACAGGCAACCTCGTTCGACTTCTCTGCCATTTCCCGCACTACTGAATCCAATGACTGGCTCTGATTCGCCGTCACGATCAAATTGTTTATCTCGGTCATGTGAGGGGCGTTTCTTCCCAATTGAAAATCATTTCCATACCCTCATCGGTTTCGTGCCCACGTCGGCTCGCAAATCGTCCTCTATAATAATCCCGGTTTAAGAATTCTGCGTGGCTCAGTCTTCGGTGTTGATTACCTATCATGACACTCCAATTGGGTACTTCTTCATCCAATTGTTTGGCTTGTTCTTCACGTGTTAACCTTCCAAACAAAGACAGTTCATTCAATTGATTCGGGCTAATTGATACAGGCCCGTCCCTTGTCTCGGATGGGTTGAGGATTGTAAAATGGCGTTCGACTACGCTGGCGCCCAAATATATTGCAGCTTTGCTTGCTGATATGCCATCTCTTGAAACCAAAGAGTGATCCGAAAACCCGACATTGGGTGTACATCCCCGTAAATAATCCATTCGGGCCAGATTCATTTCCTCAAGTGGGGTTGGATAAATTGTCACGCAATGAAGAAATATGAATTCATGATTTCCCAAAATCTTTGCTGCATGCTCGATTTCGTGATCGTAGGTAGCACCAGTTGACACGTAAATCTTGTCAAATTTGGTGGCTAATTCTCTCAACATAGGGAAAGAGGCACAGTCATAACTAGCTACCTTTATGGATTCGAATCCAAATTCGGCTAAGGCCGCCACTTGAGCACGGTTAAAACATGTCGTCATGGGAATGATGCCATTATCTCTGCACAATTGGATGAACTTCCGTACCTCGGCTTCTGACATTTCTAGTTCTTTAAGCCGATCATATTCGGTTCGGTAGGGTCGTTTTATACAAATTGTATTTCCGCCTATCTTAAGTCCATTTTCGAACTGTGGTCGAAATGCCAAATCATTAGCGTAAATAGCCTGTACCTTGCCATGCGTTGCACCACTAGTTGAAGCGGCCTCAACCATTCGGGCGAGCGTCTCGTAATTTCCGTTGTGATTTTGACAAAATTCCGCGATTAGGGACACGGACGCTGGCGATGAGGACATCTGGTTTCCTATTGTCATATTTTCTGAGTTTGAGCACCGGAAAAATATTTTGTGTTTAGAGTCGCAACACTCTCTATCTAATATGTGAGAAAGTCCATTAGGTGATTGGGTTGTCGGGATTGCCGATCAATTCTGTATGTTCCCCGCTTAAAATTAAGCGAACCAATGCCAAGTCAATCGATGTATCGATGTCGATTCCAGTATATTCGGGGACAATAATTGCGCGCGCATCACTGCCCACGAGTGTTTCATCTTCCATGACCGTTTCCCGGGTGCTGGCATAAACCGCACCGGAGCGTTTATAAGCTGGCGGCAAAGATTGGCGCGGTCGCATGTCCTCAAAACCCTGTTCGATAAAGTTGATCAATTTATCCTCACCAACGATTCTTTTTTGGCGGAACGGGTGATAAGACGAAACCGGTATGACAGTTACAACGCTTTGGCAATCGCCTTTGGCGAGCCGTTTTAATGTTGCCTCAATGTCCTGTGGCCGACACAGTGGGGCTGTTGCTTGAAGCAAGACGATATAATCGTACCGGCCAACCGTCCGTTCTTCCATTTCTCGCACCGCATGCTGTACGACAGGCAAACTGGGTGTGTGGTCTGCTGCTAGCTCCTGTGGGCGCAGAAAGGGTACTTCCGCACCGTAACTCGCCGCGATTTCGGCAATTTCTTCGTCTTCCGTTGAGACGATTAAATTCGTAATTTCAACGACCTTGGACGCGTGTTCGATCATATGAGCAATCAAAGGTTTTCCACCCACGTCGACGATGTTTTTTCGTGGTATTGACTTAGAACCGCCACGCGCTGGAATGACTGCTAGTATCCTACTCATTTTGCGAAATTAATCTTTGCCGCTGTGGTTAGTGACGAACGCTGTTGACTTTAACAAATTTGAAAGGACAGATAGGAGATGATCTTAGCAGTCATTAGTTTGGAGAAAACTGAAATATATTCTGGGCGATTTTCTTAATTTTATAGGAATTGTTCATGTTAAGACATGCTCTGATAGCGTTGCTCCGATCTTCAACGTAGTCAACATCCACGTTCGGAAATACAGTCGGTATATAACGATCGGTTTTGTGGCCGATTCGCATCGATTTATAACAATAACGCGAGAACGTTATTCCTCGTGTGAGTAATGATTTAGCGCTTGAGTTACCGTTTTGAGTATTAAATTCCGATACCTCTTCAAATAAATTTTGTATACGAACGGACGCTAAGTCGCCGGTTCGACTCGCTACAAAATGATCTAATCTCTTCTCCTGGTCTGCGCCTAAGGATAGTTCCTGATCAACACTCTCCACAATCCGTTCTATCAACTTATCTGGCGTTACGGCTTTTATGCTAATTTCGTTTGATAGCACATGTTCATGTTCGGTTTCTATTATAGGACAATAAGAGATGGGTGGTTTACCCAGTAGGGCCGCTTCCGCGGCCGTTGTACAACCATTGTGTATGATAGCTTTGGCGCCAAGAAGCCAGGGAATTGCAGTATTTTCGCGGACCACTTCAATATTGGAATGTCTTTCCATAAAACTATTCCAAAATTTCGGGTTCTCGGAGGGGTGTGGCCGGATAATAATTTTTTTGTCGGCAAATTGCTCTGAAATTGCGGGTAGTACACGTTGAAATTCATGAAATATTTTTCTGCGGTACTCAACGAACCCATTGTATTGCCGAGCTAAATCTGGATCGGTGTTCTTATGAAATCCTCTGTTGCGCAGTTCTGGGGCAGGGTTCACGTTTGCGAAATTTGAATTGAAAAGCAAATAGTCACCGAACCTGTCTTTAAGCTTATTGACCTCAGTAACGTAAAGCTTGCGAAACTCGGGTCGAAGCAAATCGATTCTTGGATTACCGAGTGGCAACGGCTGCAAATCAGTTTCTTTTGTCTTTATTTGCAAGTCCGCATTGTTGTTCTCCCCCCACGCTACAAGCGCCGTAAGAAGTTGCAGAGAACTGGTATCAATGCGACGTTTTAGATACAAATCCTTGCCGGGATAGACAAACCCTTCTTCGCACCATCCTACGCTAGAAAAACCTAGGTCCCGCAAATATTTTAGCATAGTGATACGGTTGGATGTCAGTGTCTGACACAGATATACGCTGGGTGGAAATCGCCAGATGTTACGGTTAATGAGAGCTTTGGATCCGATAACTACAGTCCAACCACGGTTTACTGCGATAAGACTCTGTAGCACTCGGGCATCAAACTCGCGGTTTAGTGTTTCAACGGGCAGGATGAGGTTGCGCGGGCTCATTTTGTCATATAAGTGCGCAAGGAAAATGAGATGGCATTCATGGATACCCGTCAGTGTTTAATGTGGCGCTCGCAGTTACAATTACAAATGTTTCAAAAACTGCATTCGACGGAATTCGGAATTTACAGGAGGTTCATTCATTAATGCAATATTCGGTAAACTTAAAAGAGTTTGGTCCAAACGAAAATGATAATTTACTCGCGCGAGACATATATGGAAAATTTAAAAAATATCCCGGTTCAAATCATATAGCTACCGAGTTTGCTCTGAGCTATCTGAGCGCTCTGATGCGCGCCATAAAACCCAAAACTGTTTTGGAAATTGGTGCGGGTATTGGCACACAGACATATCTTATTCTTTCGCATCCACACCCCCCATCACTGTTTGTTGCCACGGAATCCAACGAATTTTGTATCGACCAATTAGGTCGTAACATACCCCATGACATCTCACGGCAATTTTGTTTGGTTTCAGGCGACGAGGATATTCCCCAGTCGGCATTAGATTCGGACAATAATGGAGCCGGCGGATCTTCGCCGTCCTTTGATATGATTGTGATGGATGTTGACGCTAATGAGAAGTTATTCAAATATCTCCAGCCAGGCTGTTACATATTTGTAGAAGGTAATCGACGGCAGTTGCGAGGACGAGTCCATGACTATCTGCAGCAAAGGAATTTGTCATTAGAATTTGTGAACTATAATCGCGGAGTTCGCCCGTTTAATATTTCCTTCAAACAGACAACAATTGGGATAAAGAGACCCAAAATTCATTTTAAGAAAATCATCAAAGGGTGTTGGATAGGTCAAATTCACTTACGCTCCGCCTAGCATCTAAGGTCTGCATTATAATGTTTTTGGTTGCCAGCGTATAAATTGAGACTAGGTGTACCAAGCTTTTGGCGATGGCGAGACAAATTTTTCACATTTTATAATATAATTGCTTCGGTGCACTAAACTATCCAGGAATCAAATTACAAAAGCAGATCAAGCGTTTTAGACCCTACTTTAAAATCTTGCTTATTAGCTGACACTTAACCATATTTAATTCAGGCGTTGCCACCACCGGAACGCCCCCAGATGGACGCTGATTATTCGGGTCCCATTCAATCCCGCTCAAAAGGAGGGGACAAATGTCTCGGTTGTCTTTGTTTGATAATCCATTTCTGCTCGGATTTGATGACTTGGAACGTTTGATGACTAGTACGGCTAAGGCATCGCCAGACAGTTATCCACCCTACAATATTCAACAAATAGGCAAAGACGGGTTAAAAATCACCCTGGCGGTTGCCGGATTTTCAGAAAACGATTTGACGATCGTGATAGAAGATCGCCAACTCATAATTCGTGGCAAACAACAGGAAGATGACACCCGCGTCTATTTGCATCGAGGGATAGCGGCGCGCCAGTTTCAGAGATCATATATCCTCGCTTCGGGTATTGAGGTTGTTGGTGCCGCGCTCGACAGTGGACTATTGCACATTGACCTGATGCGTCCCAAATTGGAAATGCGACAGCGCGTGATCAAGATCAATAGCGAATCCGAAAAGTCGTTGAATACTACCAAGAAAACAATTGATGTGGCGGCTGAATAATTATCATTTCGAATTTGCAGTTGGATTAATCATTGTTATTTATAAAGGACAAACTGCTTATCTCAGTTCCCAAATTTCCGTACAGATTAATTGCTAGTAAGGGTTTGGCAATTCATATTTGCGATGGAACCCTCATGGGTTGGTAAGAAGGGCGCAAACACCCCTTATTTGACCACTTGGTAGGATACGTTAGAACACTTA
>CAYZMI010000084.1:0-9099 GCA_964479475.1 uncultured Rhodospirillaceae bacterium
ATTATGCGCCGCCCGAATACCGCTGGGGGTACAATCGGATGATGACCGTGGATGGTCTATTTGGCGCTGGTGACGCCAGTGGCGGCACGCCGCATAAATTCTCCTCTGGTTCCTTCACCGAAGGACGCATCGCGGGAAAAGCGGCGGTCAATTATATGAACGACATGGGAGATGAGCCGCAAATCGATGAAGCGGACATCAAGCGTCTTGAAGAAGAAATATTCCAGCCAATGGAGATCTACAATGTTGGTCGCAATGAAATAGTCGCGGGCACAGTGTCGCCAAGTTATATCTCGCCACTTCACGCGTTGCAGCGGCTTGAAAAACTCATGGACGAGTATTGTGGGGGGATCACCGTTAACTACATGACCAACGAGCCACTGCTTATGCGCGGCCTTGAACTAATGGAGATGCTCAAAGAAGATTCTGACCATATAGGTGCTGAGGACCTACATCAGTTGCAGCGCACTTGGGAGTTTAAACATCGACGATTGGCTTCCGAAAGTGTAATGCAGCACACGCTTTTCCGGAAAGAAACGCGGTGGCCAGGATATTACTATCGTGGTGATCACATGAAGCTGGACGATGACAATTGGCACTGTTTTACGCTGTCTCAATATGACGCTGAATCAGGTAACTGGACCATGGAAAAGGCCCCCGTATATCACATTGAGGATTAGGAAAAATTTGCCGGAGGTAAGTTATGTCCTTCCTTTGCTTTTATAAGCCTCGGCTTTTAATACGTGCGGCATGAGTTTTCCAACTGAAGCCCTAAATGCCGCCCTAGATCGGCTATCTGTTCATCCATTTTATACCTCAAGGCTGCCCCTCGTAGTCGCAGATGCTGCTGATTACGCTGCATCTGTGCCACTAATGTCGCGCACCGATTTGGTGCGGGAAATGCAGAAACCGGGCTATGGGGCATTTGGTGGAGAAAAGGTCATTCGCATGAATCTAAGCCCCATGGGTGGTGGTTTGGTGCCGGTTATGCAAACCAGGCGAGATCTCGATCGGCTGACGAGCGCATGTCGTACGCATCTTGACGCCTGTGGTATCGTCCCTGGTGACGTGTGTGCGGTATTTTTTGGCTATCACTTGTTTGTAGCGGGGTTATTTTACCAAACTCAATTGGAAGCACATGGCGTAGCTTGTATTCCCTTAGGCCCGGGAGAAGCGGATCGGGCAGTTGCGATCTGCAACGCCCACAATGTAAATATCCTTGCAGGTAATCCCAGTTTCTCACTCAGATTGATCGAGGCTGGTGTAAAACCTCCCAAAGTATATTTTGCCGGTGGTGAGCCGTTTACTGGCAATCCATCTCTATATAGCGCGGTGGCTAAAGCCATGCCGGACACGATGCTTGTGGATTCTTTCTCCTTGTCAGAAGTTTTGCCCGTTGGGCGGACGTTCCCCGGGGGACAGGGCGTGCATGTGTTTGATGAGCTGGTCTATGTCGAGGTCATTGATCCGGAGACGTTAAATCCTGTCAAGGATGGTGAAAGGGGCGAACTGGTGCTCACTCATCTCCAAAAAGAAGCCCAACCGCTGGTACGTTACCGCACAGGCGACCTCACAGTAAAAATTGAGACACCATCGGTATTCGGCCGCACTGTATGCTTGCCATTGGTAGTATTCGGCCGCACCGATGAAATGGTCAAAGTTAAGGGGGTAAAGCTTTATCCATCCGAAATAAAATCGGTACTTTTGGGAATCAATGGCTTGGATGGCAATTACCGATTAACCGTCTCTAAAAAGCCGAGCGGTGGCGATGCAATTCATCTGCGCCTGTCCGGCAAAGGGGGTGATAACGAAATTGAACGAATTAGCGAGAGGTTTCGCAGCCAAACATTAGTAAGCGCTGATCAGATAGAAATTGTTGAATCATTAGAAGAAGGACCTCTCGCCATCGATGAGAGGGAAAGTTGATCTTATGACTGATCAGCCTTGGCGGATAATTGTCGACGAAAACGCCTATGCTGATTTTTCCGTTTCCATATCCCCGGCAGTAGAACGAGCAGTAGTAGAGGGTATTTCGCCGCCGACGGTATACCTCAATATATTTGACAGTGATTCTGTCACTATCGGCATAAATGAAGATCCCGAACAGGTTCTTGATTTGGAATTCTGCCATAAAAACGACGTAACGTTCCGACGCCGGCCCAATGGAGGCGGACCGGTCTACGCTGGGAAGGGTTCCGCATTTCTAATTTTCTTTCTACCTACCAGTCATCCCGAAGTACCAGAGACGACTTCCATAGCTTTTCCGAAAATCCTAACTGCTTTCGCTGAAACCTTGGCTACGCGGTACGATTTTCCCGCAGAATACCGCCCTCTAAACGACGTTCAGGTCCAAGGTCGCAAGCTCATTCCGACGTCGCTTAAGATCGAAAATGGCGTGATGACTTTTCGTATCGTGATCAACGTTAAACCCATCGATACGGAGTTCGCCGGCAAAATAATGCCCATGCCACCTGAAAAGGTGAAAGATAAAGTTCTGAAAGACATGACATCACGGTTTACTTGTCTAGAACGCGAGGCAGGTCGTGCCATCGATGCAGAGGATCTGCTAGAAATGGCACGTGCGGCTGTTGCTCATGCTTTTGGCGTTAAAAATTTAGCGCCGGGCGTGGTTACGGAAATCGAGCACGCATATTCCAATGAGTTCCGCGCACAGTACGAAGCAGACGACTGGACGTTTGCCAAAAGCGAAGGGCCGCGATTTGGTAATTTGATCCGTAATGACGATACGGTTGGCTACGGGCGTGTGAAGGCGGTGGGTGGGCTAATATGGTCTACCTTGGTGTTGCGCGGTGGCTATATCCTGCATGCCATTATCAATGGTGATTGGCACCCCCGCCCATTGGAAAGTGTAGCTTGGCTTGAACAATCCCTAGTGGGTGCAGTGGCTGAAACAAATATGTTACGTGAACGGGTGGAGAAATTTCTTGCCAAGGACGACGTGGAATTTGCCGGGGTCACGGCCGATGATCTGGTGGCGGTATTGGAAATAGCACTCTCTAATCAACAACCGGTTGTTACATAATTTGAATTGAAGTTTTAGTTGGAGGGCGGAACGTTTTGCGCAACGCCATGCAACTCCGTGTGCGGTATGACGGAGTTGTTTAGTGGCGTAATCCCCAATAACCGTGCCGGATTTCGGATGGCCATAGTAGCTATTGCGTCCAGAGTCACGCCTTTTTCGTGTAATGTTTGGGCGAAAATGCGAAACATATCGGGCGTTTTGGGGCTAAAAGGCTGACCAGAATCTGTGGCAATGATGGAATTGTCAGGACCTACCGCATCAATTGCATCTTTCATTTGTTCGGCGCTGACAGACTGAAACATAGGCATGCAATTGACTGCACAATATTCCATCATGCAGCCTTCTTTCGCGAGTTCCATCTGAGTTTCAATGGAGAGATTGGGACATTGCATCTCCGGATGGGTCACGATAATTCGACGATGCCCTTTGCCAATAGCGTAGTCTACAAGGGCATAGATTTCTTCAGCGCTCATATGTCCCGTCGCCAACACTGCATCAAAATCGGCAATGATGTTAATTACATCTTTGGCCTCCTGTATAAGCTTGCCACCGTCGAGGACTGTATATGCCGGTTCTTGGTTAAGCGTCGATGCATTGGTGTAGCTGCCGGTACCGATACCGCCAAAGGCACCTGCCGCACCAAAGACTCGCACGTGATTTGCTGCGTCTATGGTTGGCATCCATACGACTTTTGCGTCCTGGCGTAGCGTTTGTTCCACAGCCGCTGGGTTTATGCCACCAACACCACGGTTGAGCGCAATTCCCGCATAGACCTCCAAATCTGGAATTTCCTTGCGGGCATGATAAACCTTGCTGATGGTGGCCTCGAAATGGCTTTTTATTACGATGGCGGTCATTTTAGCTTCACGGCACCAGCGAGCCACATCGATACTGTCGCCGATACGCTGGAACGGTGCCGGTCCTGTGTGAATATGGGTGTCAATAAAACCCTCGACCGAAATGATGGTCATCTAATCCGTCCCTGTCGTCATATGTTGTTGTTTGGAACTCTCGCAAATCTTACTGGGTATTTGAGCTCAATGGTATGCGTGATATGGAATGACTACGCGCCTAATTCCACGTGTTACAAATATACTTTAAACTTCTCCTTGGATCCGGGAGGCAAAATTGACAAATAATTCTATCACCGTTCGTCCGGTTTCGGCGCATACAGGTGCTGAAATTTTCGGTGTTGATCTAAGGAAACCGCTGTCTCCTGAAGACAATGCTAACATTAGGCAGGCCTTCAACGTGTGGGGCGTGCTCTTTTTTCGCGGCCAGCGCCTGACCCCTGCTGAACAGTTGGCATTTGCACAGCAATTCGGCGACATCGAAGAAGCAGTGTCGCCGCCCACCAATATGCCGGGTGTGGATCCGGAGACACCGCAAGTTAAACAAGTAACTAAATTGGCCGGTGACAAACGTAATATTGGTGGATTTTGGCATATGGATATGTCTTTTCGAAAACACCCTCATTTTGCTTCGATCCTTTACGCACACGACCTTCCACCATATGGAGGGGACACAATGTTTTCCCATATGAGCGCGGCCTACGATGCGCTGTCGTCCGGGTTGCAGGCAACCCTCGAAGGATTGTCGACGGTTCATGTGCGCACCCACTCATACGGGGTAGGTTCACCGATCGAAGGCGTCAGCCAAGAATTTTTCGACGATATGTTACATAAGTTTGCGGGAATGGAAGCAATACATCCAGTGGTGGCTCGACATCCAGAAACCGGCCGAAAAGTACTCTACTTTGGGCCTATTTATTCTGACCGCTTCGATGGCTGGACGCGTGAGGAAAGTCTGCCTCTGATGAACCATTTGACGGAAGTTATTGCTCGGCCTGAACACACCTGCCGGTTCCGTTGGGAAGAGGGCTCACTTGCTATGTGGGATAATCGTTCAGTATTGCACTACGCGCTCGACGACTATGACGGCCATGACAGAATTATGCATCGAATCACAGTTTCTGGTCCTTGGCTCGAAACTATCGATGAGGCTGGGCTAATAAGATGAATAGGGATACGCCATCAGGTCTGGGTGCGCCCATACGCCGGGTTGAAGATGAACGGTTGCTGACCGGCAGGGGACACTTTGTGGACGATATGGCCATGCCCGATATGACTTATATGCATTTAGTTCGTTCGCCACATGCTCACGCACGAATTCTTAGCGTTGACACAAAGTCTGCCGCTAAAGCGTCTGGTGTACTAGGGGTATATTCGGCTGTCGATCTTGATCGGGAAAACGTACCCGGTCTCTCTTGCAGTTGGGTGCCACCTGCCGCTTCTGCTAATAAATCTTACTTACCCATTCAACCCCTTCTAGCAAAAAATAAAGTGCGCTATGTGGGTGATCCTGTTGCCTTGGTCGTTGCGGATAGTCTTTCTCATGCGAAGGATGCCGGGGAACTGGTCGAGATTAACTATGATTTGCTTTCATCCGTAACGTTGGTCGACGCTTTGGAGCCGGATGCAACTAGAGTTTGGGATGATGCCGAAAGTAATGTGGCCTTCCAGATTGAAACCGGCGATGGCGAAGCAGTCGACGAACAGTTTGCCGTTGCTGCTCACGTAACTCGAATTAAAGTGCACTATCCGCGGGCATCAGCAAATTCCATGGAACCTCGCTCAACTTTGGCGTATCGCGATGCGATGGACGGGCGGGTGACGCTATGTTCCAGCGCGCAGGCTCCCCATGAAGTCAAAGAAGTGATTTCCCACGTCCTCGGAATCCCACAACTGGATCTTCGGGTGATCGCGGGGGATGTGGGTGGCGCTTTCGGCATGAAAGGACAAGTCTACCCTGAGGAAATGCTCGTTGTTTGGGCTGCCAATAAAGTCGCTCGCCCCGTCAAATGGACTGCTGAACGCAGTGAGTCCCTGTCCGCGGACATGCATGGGCGGCATCAAATTGCCGAAGCGATGTTAGCGCTCGATGAAGACGGACGCATTCTGGCCTTTCGTACGCGAGTGACAATTGACGTTGGTGCATATCTTAGTAAACAGGCGGGTGTCCCGCCGCGCAACGCTACTATTAGCTATCCAGGCACCTATCACGTACCGTTGATACATGCCATTGCTAAGGCAACGTTTACCAACACCGTTCAGTTGGGGCCATACCGTGGTTCCGGAAAACCAGAAGCCACCTATGTGCTCGAGCGGTTGGTTGAACAGGCTGCACGAGAAATGAGCATCGATCCAATTGAAATGCGTCGCCGAAATCTCATAAGGGCGGCCGATATGCCTTACCAGACGCCTGTTGGATATATTTACGATTGCGGTGATTTTGAACAGGTTCTCAATAAGACTCTAGAACTTGCTGATTGGAACGGATTTGAATCTCGGCGCGGATTTAGTGAGGGGCTTGGTATGCGGCGCGGTATTGGGTTGGCATTGCATTGCCAACGCGCTGGGACGTTTTCCGAGCGAATGGAAATACGCGTAGAATCAAATGGGCAGGTAGCGCTTCACGTCGGCACATTGTCCACAGGACAAGGCCACGAAACCATGTTTGCGCAAATGGTTTCCGGTTGGCTCGGGTTACAAATGAGTGATGTGCGGGTATTTCAGGGGGACACCGACAAGACACTTTTCGGAAGGGGGACCTTTGCCCAGCGCAGCATGAGCACCGGCGGGTCAGCGCTAAAAGTTGCCGCTGATCAAGTTATCGCCAAGGGAAAACGTCTAAGTGCCTGGATGTTGGAAGCATCTGACGAAGACATCGATTTTGAAGGCGGCATGTTCCGAGTGGCTGGAACGGATCGCGCAGTGAGTTTTCGCGAGGTGGCGGCTAAATCTTACTTAGGAGGGGGGTTGCCATCGGAATTCGGAGTGGGGCTCGACGGCGTCGGCAGTCACGATGGTACTTACACGTTTCCCAACGGTTGCATGATCTGTGAAGTGGAAGTCGATACGGAAACGGGTCACATTAAAATTGACCGATTATTCGCTATCGATGATGTGGGTGCGGTGGTCAATCCGCTCACGCTTGAGGGGCAACTTCATGGTTCTATTTCCATGGGGATCGGTGAATCTTTGGTCGAACAGGTCCTCCATGATCGCCAATCTGGCCAGTTACTCACCGGTTCATTCATGGATTACGCGATGCCAAGGGCCGATATGATGCCCAATGTTACTCACGATGTGTCGTTGGTCCCCACGCAGACTAACCTTCTGGGTGTCAAGGGAGGTAGCGAAGCAGGCAATTGCGGGGTGCCGCCCGCCGTGGTCCACGCGGTGATCGACGCACTATCTCCCTGGGGCATTACAGAAATTCCGCTACCCGCGACACCCGAACGTCTTTGGCAGTTGATTAACGCCGTTTGAAATCCACAATAAGCTGCCCTTGCCGCCACTCTCTAAAACCGCTTTATTGGCACCATCCAGGACGCAAATACCAGCAAAATAACCCATGTCCCTAGTGGTTTCAGAAATCGTGGCGCCCGGCATCGCTCGAATTGCCATCAACCGGCCAAACAAGCGCAATGCTCTCAGTCCCGAATGCCGTAATGAAATGATAGAAGTGGTGAGTGCCTCTCTCGGCAATCCAAATATCAACGCTATCGTAATTGGAAGTACCAAAGGTCATTTTTGCGCTGGCGGAGATATCGATTCCATGGTCGATCTGACGGCAGCTGTAGGGCGTACAAGAATGAAAGATAATCACCGCCTAGTGCGGCTCATCTTGGAAGCTGAGAAACCTATTATAGCTGCAGTTGAGGGATTTGCCGTTGGAGCTGGTGCAGGGATGGCGCTGCTCTGTGATACCATCATATTGGCCGAAACCGGTGCGCTAGGATTTCCCTTTTTTCGCATAGGGCTCACCCCTGATTACGGCATATTGTTCACGTTGCCGCGCCGGATAGGCAGCGCGCGAGCCCGACAGATCCTTCTGCGCGCACAAATGCTTAAGGGTAAGGTTGCGGTTGATGCAGGTCTCGCAGATGAATTGGTTGCCGAGGGTGAAACTGACGCAAGGGCTGTCGAACGCGCGCAAGAAATGGCCAACATGCCGCCTCTAGCTTTTGCACTTACAAAACGCCATTTGGCTATGGAACCACAAACACTGGAGGCAGCATTGGAAATGGAAACACTATCACAATCACTCACCTTTTTGGGGGATGAGCTAACCGAAGGCCGTACAGCATTTGCAGAAAAACGTAAGCCCAGATTTCGTTAATATGCATGAGTGACGTTACCGTCATAGGTGTGGGACAGACCCGCTACGGAATGTTCCCTGAGCGGACACTCAAGGACCTCTTTCATGAGGCTGCGGTGGAAGCCCTTGCCGACGTAGATAAGGGTTTGGATCCATCTGACGTCGAAGAAGCATTTATAGGCACTCTATCCACCGGTGGCGCGCAGCTTGGTAATTTTGCACCACTGATGATGGAAGCGGCGGGGATGATTGGCGGCGGTGCACGGCATATAGAAAATGCATGCGCATCTTCGGGGTTTGCACTGCGTGACGCGGTGGCCGCCATTGCATCTGGAAGAGTAAAGATCGCTGTGGCTGCCGGGATCGAGAAAATGTCGGACTTGCCCCGTGAGCGAAATCGACTGTGGCTCGGTATTTCAGGTGATGTGGAGTGGGAGCGGCTTGCCGGAACCAATTTCGCTGGAATTTATGCCATGATGGCTCGGCGTCACATGTATGAATACGGCACCACCAAGGAACAGATTACTCTAGCGGCAATTAAGAACCGCAATAATGGGGTCGCAAATCCCAAGGCTCAGTTCCGCTCACCTCTAACGCTCGAGAGAGCAATGATGGCACCCAATCTAGCGTCGCCGCTATCTTTCTCTGATGCTTGTGGCATAACCGATGGGGCATCAATGATCATTTTATGTGATGCTGATTTGGCCCAGAATTTCACAGACGCACCGGTGCTTGTAGCGGGGTCAGGTGCGGGTACTGATTATGTGGCAGTACACGATAGAGCATCGATGACCCGCCTCGACGGCGCGACCAGGGCCGCACTCGATGCATACGATATGTCAGGGATTACCCCCGATGACATTGATTTCGCCGAAGTGCATGACTGCTTCGCT
>CAYZMI010000085.1:0-9036 GCA_964479475.1 uncultured Rhodospirillaceae bacterium
GTATTTTGATTTGCGTAGCTTCCGGGTGATGGACGAGCGCCGATGGAATGCCCGTGGTGAGCTGGTGACACTTTCCGAAGCGACTATCAAAGTGGATGTAGCGGGTGATCAGTTTTTGACGGTAGCAGAAGGTAACGGACCCGTGAACGCGCTAGATAATGCGCTTCGCAAGGCGCTAATCTCGTCTTACCCACAACTCAATGACATGCAACTTGCTGACTACAAAGTACGTATTCTAACACCGGGCGCGGGAACTGGCGCGGTCACGCGGGTAATGATAGAAAGCACAGATAGCGACGGAAACCGTTGGTCGACTGTGGGCGTTTCGGCGAATGTCATCGACGCGTCCTACAACGCCCTCCATGATGCCATAACCTATAAGCTTTATCGCGATGGCGTAACGGTTGGTTAATCACGGTGGGTGCTTGGCCGCAATTAATTCCTCTATGACTGATCCACAGCCTACCAAGCGGAAAGCCCATATTGATACGCCCGTCGGTGGTCCAGTTGTCATTTTGGTCGAACCTCAGATGGGTGAGAATATCGGTATGGCGGCCCGCGCTATGTTGAATTTTGGTCTCACGGAAATGCGTTTGGTTAAGCCACGTGATGCTTGGCCAAACGCTAAGGCAATCAATGCCTCTTCAGGTGCACACAGCGTTCTTGAGGCGGCTAAGGTATTTGAAACGACCGAAGATGCCATCTCTGATTTGCATCGAATAGCGGCTACCACGGCGCGGACCCGTGACATGATCAAATCAGTTCAATCACCCCGCGAATGGGCGGCCATCTCGCGTGATGTCAATGAAATGGGACAGCATTGCGGTATTCTCTTCGGACCAGAGAAGTTTGGTCTGGACAACGATGATATTGCGCTGGTGGACACATTGGTCATGGTCCCTACTAACCCAGCATTTTCTTCTATAAATCTCGCTCAGTCTGTTTTGATCTTAGGGTACGAGTGGTGGCTTTCTGGCAAGATAGAGACACGAACGGAAATTAGACGTAAAGGTTTTGGGGCTGTTCCAGCGTCTCAAAGTGATTTGCATGCGTTTTACGCCCATCTTGAAGACGAACTTGAAAAATCAGGTTTTTTGCGCGTCGCAGAAAAGCGTCCGAGAATGGTCCGCAACATTCGCAACATTTTTAATCGGGTTAACCTAACTGATCAGGAAGTGCGTACGTTGCGCGGTATAATTGTTGCTCTGTCCGAGAAAAAGTGGCGTAAATTCATGGACTAACGGAGGCGAGCGTGCGCTTCGCGATACGCCGCTCACATTGACATTTAAAGCTCAATCTTTATATTGCGCGGCCATTCCCGAGAATGTGGGTAAATATACCCCGCCGCCGGTGATCCGGGTCGGACTATCGGGACAAAAATTGAAAACAAATTCAGGACTAAGACATGAGCAGACGCCTAAAAGCGAAATATAAAATTAATCGCCGCCTGATGTGTAATCTCTGGGGTCGGCCTAAGTCACCTTACAATTCCCGCGAATATAGACCGGGTGAACATGGCCAAGGCCGCCGCCGTAAGCCGTCAGACTTCGGCATCCAACTTTCCGCGAAGCAAAAGCTTAAAGGGTATTACGGAAATATTACCGAAAAGCAGTTCCGGCGTACTTATGAAGAAGCGGTCCGTCGCCGCGGTGATACATCAGAGAACCTGATTGGTTTGCTTGAGCGGCGGTTGGATTCGGTAGTATATCGCATGAAGTTTGTTCCGACCGTGTTTGCCTCTCGGCAATTTATTAATCACGGGCACATTCGGGTAAATGGGAAAAAAGTCAATATTCCATCTTACCGTGTTAAGGAAGGCGACGTAATTGAGATTAAGGAAAAATCTCGCGAAATGCCACTCGTCCTTGATGCCGTGGAATCGCCGGAACGCGAGGTTCCCGACTACATCGAGGTAGATCATCGTAATATGAAGGGTACGTTTTTGCGTACTCCAATCCTTACTGATGTACCTTATCCGGTGCAAATGGAACCAAATTTGGTAATTGAGTATTTTTCACGCTGATATATTTCATTTGCGAAAAAGAAAAGGCCCACTCGCTTCGTGGGCCTTTTGTGAATTATACAGGATCCGGTCTCAGCTTTCGCTCCCCATATAACTGGTGAGATCAATGTATTCGAGAACAGTGCCGTCGGGATCGCGGAAATAACAGCGAGGCCCATTTACCACCCCCCCTTGTCTATCTTCTTCGAAGAAAATCTCAATGTCGTTTTCTCGAAGGTGCTCAAGTGCGGCGTCGTAATCCTCTGACTTAAGCATGAAGGAATGATGCACTCCGTTATGGTCGTCAAGCTCGGGGTTAATTGGGGCAGTATGTTGGCACAAAATTATGCAATCCCCGCCTGCATCGAGAAAACACATTGTCTTTTTCGGTGTCAGAAACAATTGCCGACAGCCTACAATTTCTCTGTAGAAATTTGCACTCGTTTCAACGTCACTGACCGGGATGCTGAAATGTGCTAAACCCTGTAACTTGGGACTGCTCATGCCGCTTCTCCTTTGTAACTAGTGAGATCTATGATTTCGAGAACATTCCCGTCGGGATCGTGGAAATAGGCGCGCGGCCCATTGACGGCACCGCCTTCCCGATCCTCGTCAAACAAAAACTCGATATCGTCTCGTTCTTTAAGTTTTGCAACAGCTTTTTCGTAATCTTCATGTTCCACAACCCATGCATGATGAATATCTCGTTCTTGGGCGGTCGAGATAGGGTTAACTGTCTTTGTGAGAATTACGCAGTCACCACCCGAATCCATAAACACCATGCCGCGTTTATGGTTGATTTGTACGGCTTTCATACCAAGCACTTCTTCGTAAAATTTTTGTGACCTTTCAGTGTCCGTAACCGGAATGGTGAAATGAGCTAAGCCCTTTGTTTTTACCAACGGCATCGTGTTCTCCCTGACATTGAAGTTTAATTGCCAGTTTAGCGTTAAATTTGTCGGCGCGGGAAGACCAAGCAAACATTAACGCGGCCGTTGGCGACCCGCTTATCTGTTTTGAAAAATATGCCTCTGGTTACTCTGACGCGTTCAGGTTCACATCGATACCGTTAGTGTTCATGTACTCCATAAGTTCTCCGGTCTCAAACATTTCTCGAATAATGTCACAGCCACCAACAAATTCACCTTTTACGTATAGCTGTGGAATTGTCGGCCAATTGCTGTAGACCTTGATACCTTCACGGAGTTCGGGTTCCGATAAAATATCGATGCCTTTGAACTGCACACCGAGGTGGGTGAGTACCTGTACGACTGCAGCCGAAAATCCACATTGTGGAAAAACCGGAGAACCCTTCATATAGAGGACTACGTCGTTAGCACCTATATCCTGTTTGATGCGTTCAAAGGTTGGATTGTCACTCATAATAAATTCCTGTTTCCAAGGGTTTTATTTTATTTAAGGTCACGAAGGGTTTATGGTTCTGGCGCTGTAGTTTGTAGGGCGAGAGCGTGCAATTCACCACCCATTCGGCCTTGGAGCGCCTGATATATTATCTGGTGTTGTTGAACTCGAGTTTTGCCCGCAAACGCTGATGACACTACGGTCGCTGACCAATGGTCTCCGTCACCAACCAGGTCTTCCAACGAAACTTGTGCGTCTGGCAAGGCCTCTTTGATGAGACGTTCTATTTCTCCCGGATCCATTGGCATATCGCAAATCCTCTACGGCAATTCCTCTTTGGGCGATACTAAGGGCCCGCCATATAGTGAGGCAACCAGCTTTCATGGGCACTACGTAACTCATCCAAGGATATAGGGGGCTCGCCGCTAACAGTCAACGTTGTACCACCTGTTAGTCCAAGGGCTAGTGCTGGAACATCCGACTCTTCTGCATATCTCAATATAACATCTGAATGGGCTGCTTCCACTAGGTACCGCGCTTGGTCTTCGCTAAATAACCAGTGGGAGAGATTGTCTATTTCATTTGGAAGGGATACCTCTGCACCAATATTATTTGCCAGCGCCATCTCCGCAAGGGCCACCAAGATTCCACCGTCCGAGAGGTCGTGACAGGCGGTGACTTGACCTTCGTGAATAAGTTGGCGGATGAGGTCGCCGTTTCTCCTCTCCGCTGTTAAGTCCACTGGTGGGGCATCACCAGCTTCAATTTCCAAGACTTCGCGGAGCCAAAGCGAAGCCCCCACATGGCAAGTTGTTTCTCCGATTAAAACTATTTCCTTGTCGCTAGCAGTAAAACCGCAGCCAACACAATCCGTCAGATCGTTTATCACCCCTACTGCTCCAATTACGGGAGTTGGCAGGATCGCATTGCCATTGGTTTCATTATAAAAGGAAACGTTGCCCGAAATGACAGGGAAATCGAGCAGATTACACGCATCGGCCATACCTTCAATACATCCGGCGAATTGCGCCATAATTTCTGGTCTTTCAGGATTTCCGAAATTTAAGTTATCCGTCAAGGCCAGGGGAAGGGCGCCGACGGCAGTTATATTGCGCCATGCTTCCGCTACTGCTTGTCTTCCACCTTCAACAGGGTTTGCCAAACAGTATCGCGGTGTACAGTCTGTGGTAATGACAAGGGCTTTATTAGTATTGTGCACCCTTACGATTGCTGCGTCGCCACCTGGTCGATGAACTGTATCCGCCATTACCATGTGGTCGTATTGCTCCCAAATCCAACGTTTGGAGCATAAATCGGGTGATCCCAATAAGCGAAGTAATGCTTCTTTCCATGGAACAGGACTTATCTTGGTCAGATCCGGCAAGGCAGTGGGGGGTAGTGGATCCGATCGAGGTCGGTCATATTCCGGTGCTTCTGAAACGAGTGGCTGAACAGGAATGTTAGCGACAATTGTCCCGTTTTCCCTAAGGACAATTCTTTTGGTATCAGTTACGCGGCCAATTACGGCGAAATCGAGCTCCCATTTATCGAAAATTGACTGTGCATCAGATTCGCAGCCGGGTTTTAAAACCATAAGCATGCGTTCCTGACTTTCCGACAACATAATTTCGTATGGTGTCATGGCATTTTCACGGACTGGCACTTTGTCGAGATCTAATTCGATTCCGACGTTTCCTTTAGAGGACATTTCAACGGAGGAAGATGTCAAGCCAGCAGCACCCATGTCCTGGATGGCGACGATTGCATCTGTGGCCATTAATTCCAGGCAGGCCTCAATGAGTAGTTTTTGGGTAAAAGGATCACCTACTTGAACCGTTGGTCGTTTTTCTGCCGAATTGTCATCGAATTCAGCCGACGCCATGGTAGCTCCATGAATGCCATCGCGACCGGTTTTAGAACCGAGATAGACGACCGCATTCCCAATTCCTGCTGCTGCGGAATAGAATATCTTTTCTGTGTCGGCTATCCCCACTGTCATCGCATTGACCAGTATGTTGCCATCATAGGCATGATGGAAATTACATTCGCCGCCAACAGTAGGTACACCAACGCAATTACCGTATCCCCCTATACCGGCTACTACTCCTGATACAAGATGACGCGTTCGTTCGTTGTCAGGATGACCAAACCTCAGCGAGTTCATATTGGCAATGGGTCTTGCACCCATGGTGAATACATCCCGTAATATGCCGCCAACTCCTGTAGCCGCGCCTTGGTATGGTTCTATAAATGATGGATGATTGTGGCTTTCCATTTTAAAAATAGCAGCTTTGCCATCACCAATGTCGATAACACCTGCATTTTCACCTGGGCCCTGGATTACCCACGGTGCCTTGGTTGGCAATTCCCTTAGCCAGCGGCGCGATGATTTGTAAGAGCAATGCTCGCTCCACATCACCGAAAAGATACCAAGTTCTACCAAATTGGGTTCGTGGCCCATGATTTTTATAATGCGGCTGTATTCCTCTTTCGTTAGCCCGTGTTCTGCAACAGTTTCAGGTGTAATGGTTGTGGTATTGACGGTCACCGGCATCCTCCGTTACCACGCATCCAAACACGTCTGTGTGAACTCCTACCCATGAAATCGGATGGTGCCAGCCAAGGAGTTGAAAACCAATTGAGCCTCCTAATTATACGGCGAGGGTCTTGACCAAGGAATCAAACATGGGCTTACCGTCGGTTCCGCCTAATGCTCGATCCGCAAGCCGCTCCGGATGTGGCATCATACCCAGGACATTCCTGTGTTCATTGAGAATGCCCGCAATATTGCGTGTTGATCCATTCGGGTTACCCTTATCGACGATGGTTCCATCTTTATCACAATATCGGAAGGCAACACGATCTGATGCTTCCAAAGCATCTATCGTTGCTGCATCTGCAAGGTAATTACCGTCGTGATGTGCGATCGGCATACGAATTATTTGACCGTCTTCATATTCGCGCGTGAAACATGTATCTATTGCCTCTACTCGTAATAAAACGTCGCGGCAAATAAATTTAAGCCCCGAATTGCGAATTAGTGCGCCTGGCAGCAATTCACTTTCACACAATATCTGAAATCCATTGCATATACCGAGAATGGGCACACCAGCTTTAGCACGCGATACAGTTTCGATCATAGCAGGAGAGTGTGCCGCCATAGAGCCCGCACGAAGATAGTCACCATATGAAAATCCGCCAGGGATAACTATAAGATCTACCTTTGGAAATTCTGCATCTCTATGCCAGACCATAATGGGTTCTATTTCGGCACTGGCTTCTATCGCTACCTTGATATCGCGATCACAATTGGAACCAGGAAAGACGATGATGGCGGATTTCATATGTCTAAATCTATTTGATAATCCTCAATAACGGTGTTTGCTAGGAGCTTCTGGCACATCGCATCTACCGCCTCGTATGCCTTGGCTCGATCGGTTTCCGAGAGGTCTAGTTCGATCGACTTTCCTTGCCGTACTTCATTTATGCCTTTAAATCCAAGCGAACCCAGCGCATTGGAAATGGCTTTTCCCTGAGGGTCGAGTACACCATTTTTTAAAGTAATATTTACACGGATTTTCACCGGTGAAAACTCATCCCTTATTGCAACAAATTCGGTGCCTTTAAATCCCTAGCATCGCCTTCTGGCAAAATTCCTAAGCGGCGAGCGACTTCTTGATAGGCCTCTTCTACACCACCCATATTTCTTGAAAACCGGTCTTTGTCCATAATCTCATTGGTGGCTATATCCCATAAGCGACAATTATCAGGACTTATTTCGTCGGCCAGCACCATCCGAAATTGATCGTCTTCCCACAACCGCCCATATTCAAGACCGAATTCGACCAGTCGAATCCCGGTGGCGTAGAACAGCCCCGACAGGAAGTCGTTTATGCGCAAGGACATGTGAATTATTTCGTCTAGTTCCTGTGGTGTTGCCCAGCCAAATGCGGTGACATGTTCTTCAGATACAAGCGGGTTTCCTAGTTCGTCAGACTTGTAATAATACTCGACAATGGAACGAGGTAGCTGCGTACCTTCTGGAATGGAAAATCTCCCTGCCAGTTCACCAGCGGCTAAATTGTTGACCTTAATCTTCAACGGAATGATTTCTACTTCGCGTACCAACTGTTCCCGCATATTGAGACGCCGAACCAAGTGGGTTGGAATACCAATTTCGCCCAAACGGATCATTAAATATTCCGAAATTCTATTGTTTAGTACGCCTTTGCCGGTAATGGTTCCCTTGCGATCGAGTGTGTAGGCATCATCCTTAAAATACTGTACAAGGGTTCCAGGTTCGGGTCCCTCATAAAGCACCTTTGCCTTGCCTTCGTAGATTCTTTTTCGGCGCGCCATAAGGAAAATTCCACGCTGTTATGAAATGTTAGCGCCGGCCATTGGCCCGGCTGGGCTCTGTGCAGGATGCGAGTGAGATATAACAATTTTGATCTCATCGAACAATGGCTGAACTCTAAATCCAGGTTAAATTTGTACCTTGTCGTACTTTATTGTTCCCGATGACATATCGGAAAACAGCCAAATATTATCTAAATCGGATTCAGTTGACGATTCGAGCGCAATCAAACTGCTTGATAATGTGCCAAAACCGCGATCGGACACTACACGCATGGCTTCCGAGGGGCCCGAGCCAGGCTCAAACTGCTTTGAACATAATAGATTTTTCCATGTTGCCCATTTATCAGATGACGGATCAGGCGCTTCTGCTGCTTCGAATTTCGGTCGGAAATAGCGGGTCCTAAATGATTGTGGTGCGTTTAAATCCCAAGCTGTAAGTATCGATAAACCCTCTGGGATTTGGTATAGTTCGACGCGGTTGGCGCCTGCTCCAAGGCTCCGAAGCCAATAAGCATCTCTATTATCTGCAACGAAAAGATTAAAGCTACGCCACGCTGTTGGCGATAGGTCAGCCAAAGCATTGGCTGCATCGACCGCGTTCGCATGCCCTAACGCTTCGAGCACCAGTTCGCCTCGCGATCGAAGGGCCGGGTCAGGGCCCAGTGAGTCTTTACGATTCAAGACGCCGGCTAATACACCAAAGTCGTTCATACCAAGCCAACTACCGCCACCAAATTCGTCTAGTCCGGCGACCACATCTTGTTGGTCATCCCAGTGCCGCCCTGGCGGTTGTCGTGGGCGATTTTCCATTTCGTCCCGGTTGGCGCCCACGATAATGGGCCATTGATGGCCTGGGCGGCGAAGAAATACTGCAGTACACATATAACGATGATATGAGCGGATAGAGAGAGAGCTGTAAAGATCTTAATCACCTAATTCAATTTGTGTGGTTCCTTTTCATCTTACATTTGGATCAGAAATATTTTATACGGAATATACATAAAAAAAGGGGTCCATCGAACATCCAACCTCAGGGGAGACTATGATTATGAGCAACGGTAGTTTTGATGATCGCGAAAAAGGGTTTGAAGCTAAATATAAACGCGACCAGGAAACAGAATTCAAGGTTATGGCGCGTCGAAATAAGCTGTTGGGCCTTTGGGCCGCTGAACAAATGGGACTTGGCGGATCCGATGCAGAAGCTTATGCGAAGGAAGTCGTTGTTGCGGACTTTGAAGAGGCTGGAGATGCTGATGTTCTCCGTAAGGTTTTAGCCGATTTGACACAAAATGGGGTAGGTGCCGACGAACGCA
>CAYZMI010000086.1:0-7787 GCA_964479475.1 uncultured Rhodospirillaceae bacterium
GCATGAGTTGTTGGTGCCCCGGGTTGAATTGCGTCGCGTGCATCTGATGCCGCGGCTAATGGTTTCCAATCAACCTCTACGGCTGCTGCCGCATCCTCTGCCTGGTGCCGTGTGTCGGCGACTATAACGGCAACCGGCTCGCCCACATACGTCACTTCTTCCTTAGCTAAAAGATGCGGCATAATGGGTTGTGTAATGGCAGGGTTCGGCAGAAGCAAAAGTAGGCGGTTTTCGCGCACTTCGGCGGGGAAATCTTCAAGCGTGTAACCTGCTTTGACCCCGGGCATGGAGAGTACAGCGGCAATACCAACATTTCTAAAACTAGCATGGGGGTGAGGACTGCGGACAAACACCGCGTGCAGCATTCCTGGCGCGCTTAGGTCATCAGTAAATTGACCCTTGCCAGTAAGCAACGCTGGGTCTTCCAATCGTTTAACTGCCGCGCCAAATAATTTTGCCCCCATTGGATATTAGCCTCATTCTATCTAGCAAAGAGATGGATTGAACACACGCCGTGATCAAAGCCCGACACACCACCACCCGTACAATGGGTAAGACCAACTTTGGCATCTTGTACTTGTCGATCGCCGCATTGTCCGCGCAGCTGCCGTACTATTTCGACAATTTGTGCCACACCAGTTGCTCCGATGGGATGGCCCTTGGCAAGCAGTCCTCCGCTTGGATTGACGGGTATTTTTCCTCCTAGAGAAGTTTCACCATCCTCCAGAAGTTTCGCCGCGTCACCCCTAGCGCAAAAACCTAGCGCTTCGTAGTAAAGCAATTCCGCGATTGCAAAAGCATCGTGTACTTCAGCCAAATCAACATCTTCTGGCCCTATTCCAGCTGTTTCATATAGCTGTTTGGCACCGCGAACTGTAATCTCCGGCGACGTCATGTCGCGAAATCCGGTCATATATTTCCCGGAATTGATTTCCGAGCCCATTACACGGATGGGGGCAGCCGTATGTTGCCGAGCTTTCTCAGCAGAACAAATTAGTACAGCCGCTGCACCATCGCCTGATGGACAGCAATGAAATAGCGTCATGGGATCAGCAACGGGACGGGCAGCTTGGACTTCCTCAATGGTAACCGGGTCACGAAATTGTGCGTCCGGATTGAGACGACCATGCTTACGTGCCTTAACAGAGACTTTTGCGAGTTGGTCGTGCGTTAACCCATATTCGTGCATATAGCGCTGTGCACGCATGGCATAAAGCGCTGGCATAACCAAACCGTGGGCAACTTCCCAATCTTCATTTTCGAGTGGCAATGTACCCCCACCGAATTTTGTAAGTTTTTCGACTCCGATCACCAACACCGCATCGTAAATACCAGCCGACACTGTAATCCACGCTTCCCGAAAGGCCGTTGAACTCGACGAACAGGCATTCTCGATATTGATAATTGGCAGACCAGTAATTCCTAACTTCTTAAGTATCCGTTGCCCGGCCATCATGCCGCCCAAAGCGGTCCCACAAAATGCAGCTTCGATTTCCGATTTTTTTACCCCAGCATCTTCAATTGCCTGCTTAACGGCGGGCCAGGCGATATCGGCCAATGTTTTTTCAGGAAACTTCCCGAAAGGGACCAAACCCGCACCGATGACTACTACTTCGCGCATTAGTTGTTCTCTTCAGAAACCGGTTTGAAAGAATAGCTTTCCACAACAGCATTCGTTTCATCTTTACCTAGTACCGCCATACAAACTTCAACTGGCATATCGATTTTCAGCTTTTCGGGATCAACACCCACTATGTGAGCGAATACCCGGACACCTTCTGGCATATCTACATAAGCCGCAACAAAAGGCAAAGTCCATCCCCGCGGCGCGGCATGCACCAATGACCAGCTATAAAGCGTACCGCGTGGACCCAATGTAAGGTTTGATAAATCTTCGGCCATGCATTCGGGACATACATCCGTCGGAGGGAATACCCTTTTGCTACATGCGTTACATTCAGTTGCTACGAGGGCCACGCGGCCGTGTGCATCGCGTTGCACGGCATCTCCGGCAAGGTTGAGTGCATCTCGCATTTCCTGCGCCAACTGGGTCATTATCCAATCCTAAATCCCATTTTAATTGCTGGGCACTCCGCGAATGGAGGTATTAGGCAAAACATCTTTACGGCGCAACTGAGCGCTACGCCGACCATTTTCCTTATAATCACCTGCCGCTGCACGATTAGCCAATTCCGCCCACTCCTCGGTCCAGTCACCCAGAGAATAGCCGTACCAGGGGGCTTCAGGCTTCAATGGCGGTAAACCAAGTGTCTGCCACAATTCCTTTGCATCTTCCATGAATTCTTTTGTTGGCAAGGCGATCGGCGGCATTTCTGCCTTTAATGTTGCATCAATTAACAGACTAGCATCTTCGCCATTACCACGTTCCAACGCAGGGCCGTGACCGCGATCTCGATGAGGTAAAATTACAGTATCGAGCGCGGGATTGGAGCGATAGGCAAGAGCCCAAAACACTGCATCACCGTTTTCAGGATCGATATCCTCGTTCACAGCAATACAATATTTGCCGCAGGCTGAATCGAAGGCAGAAATTGCGTACAGTGCCCGCCAAATTTCCGTTGTTGGTACATCGCGTTCAAATACAAGAAAAATAACCCGCCTAATATTAGTCAACGGTTCATGCATAGAGACATGGCGCAAGCCTTTGATCCCAAGTCCATCGCGCAGATGATTGAAAAATTTTGGTTCCATCGCGACACGTTTAATGACGCTGGATTCAGATGGTGTTACCTGGCTGATAATGGATGCCATGATCGCATCTTTACGGCGGGTAATTGCTGTAACGTCGAAGATGAAATTATATTCCTCGAGGTTTATATGCCCGTGCGACTCCCCGAATGGACCCTCCGGCTCCAACATTTCAGTATCCACAAGCCCCTCTATAATAATCTCAGCATCCGCCGGGACAAATAAATCTAATGTTTTGGCCTTGGTCACACGAATGGGTGCGCCAGCTAAAGCGCCGGCAATAGAAATTTCATCTACTCCCTCCCGAATTTTTTGGGGACTCACATAAGCGAGGGAGGGAGGGCAACCCACCATAATTGCCATTGGCATTTTCTCGCCCCGCGCTTTGTATTTATGCCAATGGGCGTGACCACCTTGACGCAAATTAACAAACATCTTAAGGCCCAGTCGATTGGGCGCTTTAATCCCAGTTCGATAGGTGCCCATGTTTTGAACTCCCGAATCGGGATCGCGTGAAATACATCCCGTGGAAGTAAAGTAGGGTGCGGCGTCGAAGCCTGGGGTAGACATGGGAACTGGAAGCGCATCGACGCCATTTCCAGGGCCCTCCAGATCAGCCCCCATAAGCACAACTTCATGACATGGCGCATCCATGGTTTCGATAGGTGGAATAGGTGCAACTAGCGCCTGTTTCCAGTGATCCCCTATTCGTTCGACAGGAACACCCATGCCGATGGAATAAATTTGGGGCGTCGCCGCCATAGCACCTACCACAAGCGGTACATCAAATGCTCTTTCCGCCCCATTTGTAACTTTGTTAAACAGAAAGGCCTTCCGCTGAGCCTCGGGGATACCTCCGCGAAACTGCCACCTTACGAGGGGCATCAACTCACGATCTTTGTCGACAGGTTCGTCAATTTCATGGAGCAGATCTGCAGCCCTCAGAGCTCGCAAATGATCACGCAAATCGGGGTAACCACGTTCTCCGAAGTCAGCGGTCTTACCGGTGACTATTGCCATACCTCCCTCTTATTCTGTTATTTGCACCCTACACAACGATCCTGTGGGATCAAGACTGCGAACCGGCGCTTTGTTTAGATTTGCGTTCACGGTGAGCAATGATAGTAGTCGCAACCACAATTACGGTGGCGCCCACCCAAGTCCATGTGTCGGGTATCTCGGAAAATACCATATAGCCGAACATTGCTGCCCAAATCATACGAGTAAACACCAATGGTTCAGCAAAACTGATATCAGCAATCGCATAAGCTTTAGTGGTAAATAAATGCCCGAGGCTGCCCAACGTACCGATAACGATCAAACCGATCAGTTGCTCGAGAGTTGGCCATACCCAAACAAATATTGCGGGAATAAAAGTTAAGGGGATCATAAGAAACTGCACATAGGCGGCGATTGTGGTGGGGTTATCAGTTCGGGTTAGGCTCTTAGCACATAGCTTTGACAGTGCTGCAGTTGCGGTTGCCGCAATAGCAAGGAGAGCACCTACATTTACTTCCTCAAATCCAGGTCTAATGATCAATAAGGCACCGAAGGCGCCGAGAATTAATGCTGTCCAACGCCAAACCCGGATACGCTCACCGAAAACAATCATTGCTCCAACCGTCACAAACATGGGGCCAGTGAGCGACAGTGCTGTCGCATCGGCTAATGGCACCAATGATAAGGCGGTAAACCAAATAAGCATGGAAATTGCATTGATTGTAGAGCGGATAAAATGAAGCCCAAATCTTTCGGTCTTAAACAACGCCGCTCCGCCACGCATAAGGAGTGGCAAGAGCACTAAGAAACCGAAAATATTCCTAAATACAGCGATGACAAATGGATGCAAATCAAATGACACCAATCGTACGGTACCATGCATAGAGGCAAAAAACGCACCGGCTAGGATCATAAATGCAGCCGCCACGACAGTGGGCGACCCAAAGGCTGTACGCGCACCGGCGAGTCCGGTCATCCGAGAATGCTCCTGATGGGCTAATGCACCTTTAATGGACGTAGGTTGGGATTTATAATTCTATCGGGTTGCCGCTATTTCTACCAATGGATGACCTTGCCACTGTTATACTGGCGTGTAAATTTATCCGACAAGCGGAAACTGAAGAGAATTACAATGATAACCGATGGAAAGAATTTAGCGGCTGATCCGCCACCCATGTTCACGCCTTTTACTTTACGTGATTTAACCGTGCCAAACCGCGTCGTGATGTCGCCGATGTGCATGTATTCGGCCGAAGATCTTAACGGCAGCCCCAACGATTTTCATGTCGTACATCTCGGAAGCCGCGCAATGGGAGGTGCAGGTCTCGTATTCACGGAGATGACGCAGATTTCACCTGAGGGACGGATATCACCCGGCGACGCCGGCATATGGGATGACAAGCATGTTGAGCCTTGGAAGCGAGTAGTGGAGTTTGTGCATCACCATGCCCATGGCAAAATCGGTATGCAACTCGGTCACGCAGGCCGAAAAGGTTGCGAGCCGATTGCCTGGCAACGGGATACCCCTCTCAAAAACGACGAAAAATGGGAAATCGTGGCACCATCTTCTATCCCCTTCAGCTCTAATAGCGAATTACCACGAGAGATGAACCAAGGGGACATCGCCAAGGTTATTGATGATTTTACTGCTGCCGCACAGCGTGCAGCCGACGCTGGCTTCGATATTATCGAAATTCATGGGGGACACGGGTATTTGCTATCGTCATTTATATCGCCATTGTCCAACCAAAGAACCGACAAATACGGCGGTCCAATGGAAAATCGAATGCGCTTACCTCTTGAGGTGTTTCACGCCGTACGTTCGGTTTGGCCAGAAGAAAAACCGATCTCCTGCCGCATTTCGGCCATAGATTGGGTTGAAGGCGGCAATACCATTGAAAACGGGGTAACGGTTGGAAAAATGTTCAAAGAGGCAGGTCTTGATATCCTTGATGTCTCCTCAGGAAACGTCACTGATCTACGTCGACCCGTAACTCCTGGTCTGTTCCAGACACCGTTTAGTGAACGCATTCGCGCAGAAGTGGATATCCCAACCATGACAGTAGGAAATATCGCGACGGCAGAACAAATTAACCGGGTAATTGCAAATGGTCGCGCGGATCTTTGTTGCATGGCTAAAGGCCATTTATTTGATCCATATTTTGTAAGACATTCGGCTCGTGCCTTAGGCTTTGAACTGCCCTGGCCAAAACAATATCCCGCCGCCGGCGTTTTCGATCCGAACCCTGCAATTATAGAATAGGGGCACTTTGAAAGGTGGTTGAAACAAACGAGGTTCCGATGCACGACATACCTGCAATATTCACACCCATCGCCATTCGGGGAATGGTACTTACTAATCGAATTGTGATGTCTCCCCTATGCATGTATTCGGCGGACGACGGGGTGGTAGGTGATTGGCATGTAGTCCATTTGGGAAGCCGTGCTATGGGCGGTACGGCGCTGGTAATAGCTGAAATGACGGCGGTTCAACCTAACGGTAGAATTTCAGCGAAGGACTCGGGCATATGGGATGACAAACATATAGCTCCCTGGAAACGTGTCGTAAAATTTGTTCACGAACACACCGACGCAAAAATTGGTTTGCAGTTGGGTCATGCGGGCAGAAAAGGGGATACAGGAGAAAGTTGGAAACGGGGCAGTGGATCGGAAACTATATCGGGTTTCGATATCATTGGCCCATCACCTATTCCTGTATCCGATCATGCGCGCGTACCTCGGGAGATCACGTCCGAAGAAATTGCAGCCGTACCTCGCTGGTACGCCAAAGCAACCGAACGAGCGCTCGCTGCAAATTTTGATATGATCGAACTCCACTGTGCCCACGGTTATCTGATGTCATCATTTATTTCACCACTTTCCAACAAGCGGTCTGATGAATTTGGCGGGTCGTTGGAAAACCGCATGCGCTTACCATTAGAGGTGTTTCGTACAATTAGAGAAATTTGGCCGAAAGATCGGCCCATATCGGTACGAATATCAGCCGTTGACTGGGAAGACGGCGGTCATCAAATTGAGGACGCAGTGGAGGTTTCCCGCGAATTCTATAAAGCAGGGGCCGATTTAATCGATGTCTCTAGCGGTATGGTGACTAATAAGCGCCCCCCGGACACATCTTTATTCCAAGTTCCTTTTTCTGAAGAAATTCGGGCAAAAGCGGAGGTTCCGACCATGGCGGTAGGAAACATCGAATGGGCTGATCAGATGAACGATATCATCGAATCTGGTAAGGCTGATCTTTGCGTTATCGGACGAGGTCACATGTATGATCCCTATTTGACGCTACACGTAGCGCGAGAGATCACCTATGACCTCCCTTGGCCGCATCAATACAGCCGTGGTGCGCGTTTTCGCCACAATCAATAAGGATCCAAAATGAATGAATTCGACATGGAAGTATTTTTGGACATTAAGGGCTACCGACCCGGGTTGGCTCAGTCAAACGCCCGTAGCACCTATCTATCGCCAGCGCCAAGAATATTTTCTCGGTGCCAAATATAGACACCACTCCCAATTACAATGGCAACTCCAATCAATGTAGGTCCATCTGGAAATTGACCAAAAATAATCAGGCCATATAGCGTGGCCCAGATGATCTGTGTGTACTGAAACGGTGTTAGTTTGGACGCCGGTGCAATTTCTAACCCCCGGATGACGAAATAGTGACCAGTACCGTAGACGGTGCCAAGTACGACCATCAATACCCAATCGATGAGGTTGGGTGTAGTCCAGCTAAAAGGAACAGCAATCGAAGTCACGACCACACCAAACGCCGACATCCAAAACAAGCTGGTGTCGGTATTATCGGTCCGGGTAACTATCTTGGTAAGAATTTGGTAAATCGCATAACAAACTGCGGTGCAAAGCGGGAGAATCGCCGCCCAATGCATCACACCCATCCCAGGCCGAATTATAATTAGAACGCCGGCTAAACCTACAAAGATAGCGACCCAACGGCGGGGACCCACCTTCTCCTTTAGGAGAGGTATAGAAAGCGCCGTCACCAAAAGTGGGGCAACAAAGTGTATGGCTACCGCATCGGCCATTGGCAAATAACG
>CAYZMI010000086.1:7887-8969 GCA_964479475.1 uncultured Rhodospirillaceae bacterium
ATGATCATCAGCCCTATCCCAAGCCGAACATTTTGTGGACGTTCAATTGTATAATTAATGGACACGCAAGAAACCTCGCCTGAATGCCACGGCGGGACTCTTCCCTGCGTAGCCCGCATCCTTTAACGCTTCGGATCCACTGCCGCAAGAGTGCTACCCCTTGAGCAATTTAGAAATGCGCGTAAGCTCGTATTCAAATTTTAACGGAGAAAGACGATGAAGATCGTACAGGCGTCAGACCGCAAATGGCTTGCTAACGAACTACGTCATCGTAAAGGCCGTATCCTTATAAAAAATCTGCTGAAAGGAGAGGACGAGAGCCCAGAAAATTATAAATTTTTTCTCTCCAAAGAAAGTGCGGATTTCTATTCACCGCGCCATCGTCATCCTTGGGATCAAATTCGCTTTTGTGTTGATGGCAGCGTACCTATCGGTAAACGTAAGACTGTAGATGTAGGCGAAATTGGCTATTTCCCAGAGGGTGTACACTATGGTCCGCAAGACGGTGACGATCGATTTGTCGTAATTCTCCAGTTCGGTGGCGCGAGTGGACAGGGGATTTTGAGCTCAGAACAAGTTAATCGTGGCTACGATTTATTGAGTAAAGAAGGGCACTTCGAAGGAGGTGTTTTTCGCCGCACCTCCGGGCTAGGAAAGCGCAATTTGGACGGTTATGAAGCAGTATGGGAAAAAATCACCGGCAACAAAATGATAAATCCGGCACCTCGCTATAAGGAGCCGATTGTAATGAGCCCTGCCAATTTTGCGTGGAGACCGGTGAAAGGCTTGCCGAGAATTACTCGGCGCGAAATTGGAAGTTTTTCGGAGCGAGGTACTCGTATCGATTTTTTTAAGGTCGAAAAAGGAACACGCCAATTCTTACCAACTGAAGCCCATCTCCGGATACTTTATGTGGTAAAAGGCACTGGAAACATTGGCAAACATCCCTATCGGCGGCACACCTCGTTGGAATTAACATCAAACGAAAAGATCAACATAGTATCAAAAGGCACGACAGAACTCCTTGCCATCACAATCCCTTCGGTATTAGCTCTCGGCCTTAAAGCAGCCTAGAATATAGA
>CAYZMI010000087.1:0-7422 GCA_964479475.1 uncultured Rhodospirillaceae bacterium
CCAATATCGAGCAGGTCAGCACCCGCTTTCCACAACTTTCTTCCATGGGCAACTGCTGCTTCGACAGTCAATAATCGCCCTCCATCGTAAAAGCTATCAGGTGTCAAATTTACCACCCCCATTAGGCGCGGCCGATCCATTGTCAATCCAGCGAAAGGGGGACAAGTATGTGACAAGGCATCAAGTTGTTTGGCAATCGCTTCTTTGACAGGCCTACCCTCGGCTACTGCCCACTGCTCTACCTCTGAAACATTGCTGTTAACTATGCATATGTTGTCACCATAAGTGAGAAACACCTCGATCGCGGAAAAGAAGAGGGGTCCGCCGCCCAGAGGTCGCGCGTGTCCGGCCACCAACGCTGTTTGCGCTGCTTTACCGACCAAAAAGCTCAATGGCCGCAGGACGATTGCACATACTTCTTCCGGATCAATTAAAAAACCCCGGGGTAGGCCGGGGCTTCTCACAAATTTCATAACAAAGAACTATGGTCTCTGCGGTTCAGGCTCGAGATCGGGCTCCCCGCCATCATCGGGTTTACTACTCCGACTGCCGGACGCTGGTACCGAAGAGCGTCCTCTTCGATCGGGGGGCGGATCATCCAAATCGGGTCGCACAATCGGCTCGCCGCGCAGCAACCCATCGATCTCCTGACCGGAAAGCGTTTCGTACTCAAGTAGCGCATTGGCAATAGAATTAAGTTCCTCACGGTGTTCGGTGAGAATTTTTTCTGCAAGCGCCCGACCCTCTTCAACAAAGCGACGAATTTCTTCGTCTATCATTCGAGTGGTATCTTCCGAGACGTTTTTACGCTGGGTGACTGAATGACCTAAGAAGACTTCTTCCTCGTTGTCATTATAACGTAGCGGACCGAGCTTTTCACTAAATCCATATTCGGTCACCATTGCGCGCGCGAGATTGGTGGCCTGGCGAATATCGTCGCCGGCACCCGTGGTAATATCGTCGGCACCAAACACTATTTTTTCGGCAACACGCCCACCGAACATCATAGCGATCCTAGATTCAAGCTCGATCTTGGCATAACCATAACGGTCCTTTTCGGGAAGCGACATGGTCACACCAAGTGCCCTACCACGCGGAATTATTGTGACCTTGTGTAAAGGGTCGTGACGCGGCACGTGTAGTGCGACTAACGCATGACCTGCCTCATGAAATGCGGTCAGACGTTTTTCTTCGTCGGTCATGACCATAGACCGTCGTTCTGAGCCCATCAGAACTTTGTCCTTAGCGTCCTCGAACTCGGCCATAGTCACCAACCGTTTGTTCCGACGGGCTGCTAGAAGCGCTGCTTCATTAACCAGATTAGCGAGGTCAGCACCGGAGAAGCCGGGCGTACCTCGCCCAATCACGCGAGCGTCGACATCGGGCGCCAGCGGAACCTTGCGCATATGGACTTTGAGTATTTTTTCGCGGCCAAGCACATCAGGATTGGGGACTACCACCTGCCGATCAAATCGGCCGGGTCTCAAAAGCGCCGGATCCAACACATCAGGCCGGTTGGTAGCCGCGATCAAGATCACGCCTTCATTCGTCTCAAAACCATCCATCTCGACTAATAGCTGATTAAGAGTCTGTTCGCGTTCGTCATTTCCACCCCCAAGACCGGCACCTCGATGTCGACCAACCGCATCAATTTCGTCAATGAAAATAATACAAGGGGCATTCTTTTTACCTTGTTCAAACATATCACGAACGCGAGACGCACCCACGCCAACGAACATTTCGACAAAGTCGGAACCGGAAATTGTGAAGAACGGTACGTTCGCCTCACCAGCAATAGCACGAGCCAATAAGGTCTTCCCGGTACCGGGCGGCCCGACCAATAAGACACCTTTCGGAATTTTCCCGCCGAGACGCTGGAATTTTTGAGGATCGCGCAAAAACTCAACCACCTCTTCGAGTTCAACCTTCGCTTCATCGATGCCCGCCACGTCCTCGAATGTCACGCGGCCAGAGCGTTCAGTCAGCAGACGCGCCCGGGATTTACCAAAGCCCATCGCTTTACCTCCACCCGATTGCATTTGCCGCATAAAAAAGATCCACACACCGATGAGCAATAACATCGGGAACCAGGAAATTAGGATTTGTACTAGCGAGGGGGATCCGTCATCAGATGGTACTGCATTAATTATTACACCGTGTTTGTTAAGCCGCTCAACAAGATTGGGGTCGTCAGGAGCGTAGGTGCGAAAGCTTCTATTATCACTGTAAACACCCTCAATGGAATGCCCTTTAATGGTAACTTCACGAACCTGACCCTTTGAAATTTCCGATAAGAATTCAGAGAACGGAATGGTAGATTGACCGCCCTTTTGACCCGGCTGCTGGAACATATTGAAAAGCACCACAAGAAGAGCGCCAATTATGACCCATAACAGCAAATTCTTACCAAAGTTATTCACGTTCTCAAACTTCCACTCATTGCTGGCCCTGGCACTGCCGGTAATCCAAACTGTGATGCCAAATTTACTCTAGATAAAACTACATAATACTTATTTGGGGTTAAACAACCGGAAATCCAACCGTTGTCGCCGATTTTCGAGGAATAAATCGCACATTTGTGCGGACGGTACCAACTATTTTTTGTTCCCCTATGTCATATCCCAAATGAGGGACAACAAACAAATTAGAGCCTTTATAAATTGTCGGAAGCGACAGGAGCGCCGGAAATGGTATTAAATTTTGATAAACACTAGAGATTTTATCCCGAATGTGGTTCCATCCGGCTTGTCCTAGCGCCTCGACGCGCCATCCCTCTTTGGAGAGCATTTTCTGGACCTGAAGGCGGATCAAGTATCGATTGTCCCAATGTACACTAGCTCCAAGTTCTAAAGACTGCGTCGGACACCGTCCGGCTTCACGGCAAATTACAAAATCGCTAACGCGTGGCACAATACGGCAACCTCCTAGCGTTGTACCATGAAAATTTGACAGATTTTTGGTGTTTGCTACGAGAGCCTCTAGGCTTGTTTTTCGAGGCGGATACATACCACCACCTATGGTCCACAATAGGCTGCTAATGACACGTACAATTGTTTCGGTCTCACTTCTCACCAATTCCGCAGCATCAATTGATGCATATCCTTCGGGAAAAAGGACAACATGACGAGCCAGGGATTTGGCCGTTGTTGCGTGGAGCGTATTACGAGCTTCCGCTATACGCCGGGCCGTAATTGTCAATGAAGCCGCATCAAGCCCTTGGGCTTTCAATTTAGGCGCCAAGTTTCTCAGGCGTACTCGTTCATATCGCGTATCTTGGTTGGTTGGATCTTCAACCCAACCAATTTTGCGATCGCGAAGCACTGCCCGCAAGCGATCCCGGTCAACGGTCAGACACGGCCGTAAGGCGCGGACATAGCGTCGTTCATGAATAGCCGCCATTCCGGCGAGTCCATCTATCCCACTGGAATGCCCTAACCGCTGTAAGATTGTTTCAGCCTGGTCTTCGCGATGATGTGCCACCAGTAGGTGTAAAATACCGCGGCGTTTGCAGCACTGTTCCAATAAATCATAACGGACCATTCGAGCGCTCTCTTGCAACCGGGATTTAGGTTTTTCACCACGCCATCGCAAGATTTGGCTTTCAATCCCGAGACTTTTAAGTGTGTGGTGCGTGATGCGTGCATCACGCCACGAACCCCTCCGTAGGCCATGATCTACGATCAAAGCTACAATCTTGCCTTTCCGGCGCCGCGACCAACGCGAGGCAAGCACCGCCAATGCCATGCTGTCGGCACCACCTGATACAGCTACAGCAAGAACAGGAGACTTTTCAAATGGTCCCAACCCGTTTAATAGACTACGGAATTCGGGTTCGCTGACCGCGACGGAATTAGGTATCATAATAACAGATGGCGGATAAACAGCGGTCTAACGGCGCCGGCACTTAGCCCGCCGTCGTTCGCGTGTAATGCGACGTTTGATTAAGTCGGGCGTCTTTCGATAGGTCCTCAGCAATCGTGCATAAGTAGTACATGCCTCACGATTCTTGCCCAGTCGAGACAATGACATGCCGAGATTAAGAAGGTTAGCAGGCGCCTTGTTTGAGTTGGGGAATTTCTGAAAACCTTCAGCAAACGCAAAAGCGGCATTTTCAAAATTGCTACGCACGAAAAATGTGCGGCCGAGCCAGTAATGCGCAGCCGCGACCTTAGAATGTTTCGGGTTGTTAATTATAAATTGCCGCAACACCTGCTCGGCATCCCCAAACTTTTGGTGTTTTAAAATCAGTGTCTGAGCACGCTCATACTGTTCCTCTGGTGTCTCCTTCCTGGCAACCAAGCGCTGGCTGCCATCAGTAGAAGTAGAACTGCGCACCGTGCCCAGCAGCTTGGCACCTTTATCCGCGCCGACTACCGGCGTACCAGAGGGCAGGGTTACTCTCGGAACACCACGAGCGTCAGCTGTAACGTTAGTTGCCAGGGCATTTGGCGAGGTTAAGGATTTGCTACCCTCAAGCGCCTTTAGTCGCAGATTTGCGTTAGTTTGCGCTTTTCTTAGCTCGTCTTCCAACAAACGAAGCCGATGCATCAATTCTTCATTCTGGCCAGTCAAACGGCGAAGCTCATTTTCCAATTGCGTAATGCGAACAGAAACTCGAGCAACCACATTGACCCGCGGTTGTCGACTCTGCGATTGGATAACGCGCTCAGAAATTGTTTTGCCAGGAGCAGGCGACTGAATAACGCGCTCAGAAATTGTTTTGCCAGAAGCAGGCGATTGCGCCAAACTAATCGGCGCAGCTAGCATTATTGCACAACCGGCCCAACTGCTAATTAACAGCTTGCAGAGACATTTCATCTTCTTATTTCCCACGCAGACCGGGTCTCTAGCCAAACAGGTAAATAACCGAGCTACCAATATTCATATGGTTCTATCGGACAACCAATACGCCGCGACGATTTTTATCCCATGCCTCCTTAGCAGATCGAGGATCAACTGGCCGTTCCATACCATAGCTTCTTGTTTGCATCCGATTTGGCTGAATATCGAGCGCCACCAAATAATCGCGGATGGCGCTGGCGCGCCGCTCACCAAGTGCAAGATTATATTCTCGGGTACCGCGCTCATCGGCATGTCCTTCCACCCACACGCTTATCCCGGGGTTTTGTTTAAGCCAGGCGGCTTGTTTTTCAAGCATCGCAAGTGCATCAGCTTCGAGCTCAAAACTGTCGAGAGCGAAAAACACCCGATCGCCAACATTAGTAACGAGATCCTCTTGAGAACCACGCCGTGGTCCCATTGGCACGGCACGCGACGCGATCATAGCCTGAGGTGCCGAACTTTGACTGCGGCCTGTATTTGCCGCGGTTCCTTTACCTGACGCGGACCCCGTAACTTCTGTTGGTGTTTCACATGCCGCTAGACTTAGGCCTACCAAGGAGATCACGAGTAGTTTCCAGCGCATTTTAAACTTCCTTTATCCAGTAACTGTTTTCAAACTCTTTGGCCAAAATATGTTCCAATATAAGTTCGCTGTCCCTATATTGGCCTGCACATTATGGGGTTACAAGAAAAACTCATTGATTTAGTGGCGACCACGCCGGATCGGACGCTAATTTGGGTGTAAGAATTTCTCGCTCGTTAGTGCCAGTAATATCGATAGAATACAAACGCGGTTGGCTGCCTGATCTACCGGCAGGCCCATGGCGAAAATACATCAGTACGCGTCCGTTAGGAGACCAGGTAGGTGCCTCGACCTTAAAGCCCCTCACCAGGATACGTTCGCCCTTACCGTTTGGCCGCATCACGCCTATTGCAAATTCGCCAGATACCTGTTTTGTAAAAGCAATAAGATCTCCACGGGGAGACCAAACAGGTGTGGTATAACTACCTTTTTCGCCATTTTTCGTATCAAAGCTTATGCGACGGGGCTTACCACCGCCCACATCCATGACATATAAATGCGGTTTTGCACCACGGTGTGAATTAAAAACAACTTGTCTACCATCTGGAGAATACGATGGTGAAGTATCGATCGCCGGATGATTTGTCAGCCGGCGGATGCGGCGAGTACGCAAATCCATAGTATAGATTTCGGAATTTCCGTCCCTGGCAATCGACATGATCACACTATTGCCATCAGGCGCAAAGCGAGGCGCAAACGACATACCCGGAAAATTACCGAGCATTTCGCGTTGGCCGGTATCAATATTGTATATATATACACGCGGCTGACCGCGCTTGGCGAATGCGAGATAGGTGATTTCTTGCGCAGTGGGAGAAAATCGGGGCGTTAGCACCGTTTCATCGCCGTCGCTGAGATATCGGTGATTAGCACCATCCTGATCCATAATTGCGAGTCTTTTTACTCTCCGTCTGGGTGATCCGGACTCGGCCACATAGACAACACGAGTATCGAAATAACCTTTCTCACCAGTGATACGTTCGTAAATTGCATCTGCGATGATATGGGCAATACGGCGCCAATTGCGCGGCTGGGTATCGGACCGCAAACCTACCAATTGTTCACCGCCAAACACGTCCCAAAGGCGAAACTCAACCCGCAATTGGCCGCTCGGACGTATTTCTGCATTACCAACAACGAGCGCTTGTGCATTGATTTGCCGCCAAGCGGGAAATTGTGGTCGAAGTCGCAACGATTCTCGAGTTTGAATAAAGGCTTTAGAATCTATCAAGCGAAACATACCGGAACTTTCAAGATCGGCCCCGACCACTCGCGCAACATCACGGCCAAGACGGCCCGCTTCGGTAGCACTAGATGTCACTCGGGTGCTAAAAAAATCGACCACAGCGATCGGCACTGGTTCGATTTTCCCTTGTGTGATGTCGACACGGAGCTCGGCATCCGCATCCAAAGTTGTAAAAACCATCCACCCAACAGCGAGACTAAAGGCCAAAATGCGAGTGATAAAATATGTGAGAATTCTCTTTTTCATGAATTTAATGTCCAAGGGCTTCACTGGGATCGAAATTAAACGTGACATCCTTCCAAACGTCATATTGATCATACGGCAATTTGAGCGGTTGGCATGAAGGATTTTGTAACGCCCACACGGCGCTTTCGGCTAATACGCGAAAAGATTTGTCATGTTGCATACGACTTGCATCGATAACACGGGGTGTACCGCGTAAAGAACCATCAGTATTGAGCCGAATTCGAATAGCAACCTTAATTGAATGAGCGTTTTTTTCGCCGCCAGGTATTCTCCAGCATGGGTGAACCTGCTGCTGAACTAGCGCGATCAAACGCTGCGCCTGGAGTTGCTGGCCCACATCCGACAAAGCAACCTGTTTGCGCACAGGGGCAGCAGAGACCAACTTAGTTTTGACCGGCTGGGATTTTTTTCGTGCCAAATCTTGTTTCCGTTTCGCTAAATTCTTGAGGAGCGAATGCATCCGATCGGGCCGTTTGGGCTTCGTTTTGGGCTTTGGCGCGACACG
>CAYZMI010000087.1:7522-8615 GCA_964479475.1 uncultured Rhodospirillaceae bacterium
TCCTCCAAACGAACCAAATCCACAATCACCGGTGAATTTGCTGCCGGCAAGGGTTTAAAAAGCGCAGGCACACCAAAATAACTTACCGTTATCACCACAATATGGAGCGTCGCGGAATATAAGACTGCCTGGCGCAAATATCACCGAGCCGGTTGTTTGCTGCGATGGCGGTCAGAAGAAGCAGACTTTTTAGGAAATTCCGTCAAGAGGGCAACCCGTTTAAATCCGGCCTGGTTCATCGCACCCATTACTGCCATCACCTGGCCGTAAACTATCGTCCGATCGCCACGTAAAAATATTCGAGCGTCGCGACGGTTCTCTGTAATTGCCAACAGTCTCGGAATAAGCTCGTCGAGTACTAGCTTTGCATCTTGCAGATACAGATTTCCGTCCTGCGCGATGGTGACAACTAGTGGTTCGTCTTGGCCGACAATTCTGCTTGCCTCTGTCTTGGGCAAGTCGACCGGAACGCCGACTGTTAATAGCGGTGCAGTGATCATGAAAACGACTAGCAACACCAACATGACATCGACCATAGGTGTAACATTAATCTGACTGATTTGCGGACGCTTGTAGCGCCCACCCAACGACCTTGAGCCCCCCCCTCTTCCGTCGCCAAATTCAATCGCCATATCCGTCAGGCCTCATCGATTTGGCGCGACAAAATGGCACTGAATTCACTTGAAAAGGATTCCAGCCGGGCTGCATAGCGGCCGAGGTCGTTGGAAATTTTGTTATAGGCTACCACGGCCGGAATTGCTGCGACCAATCCCAGTGCAGTGGCAAATAACGCCTCGGCGATGCCAGGCGCTACCACAGCAAGTGAGGTATCTTTCGAAACCGCTATCGCCTGGAAGCTGTTCATTATTCCCCAGACCGTGCCAAAAAGACCAATAAAAGGGCCGGTAGACCCCACCGAGGCGAGAAAGGTCATATTGCGTTCCAGCCCGTCCATCTCGCGGCCAAGTGTGACCTGCATCACACGATCAATACGCTGGGTAAGTCCAGCCTTCTGCACCATGTCGCCGATACCTTTATTAGCTGTCCGGCTCCATTCACGCATGGCAGCGGTGAATATCGCCGCCATAGGATT
>CAYZMI010000088.1:0-5359 GCA_964479475.1 uncultured Rhodospirillaceae bacterium
TAATTACGCGGTTTTCGCCCGAATTGTACTCACAAACCCGAATTCCAATAGATCGGCAAGTAGCGATTATCAGGTTATGTATTCAACTTTCTCCCCAGGCGCCGGAGTACCTTGGTATGTTCCCTTGGTCAGAAGGAGATTACGGCCACCATGTTTTTCTATTAGCGCTGCCTGTGAAGCCTGACATTCTCTGTTGACGGAGACCGGGTCAAGTCGCGATGTCAGTTCGCTTTGCATCTCGGACAGGACACTGGTGTACGCTGGGTTGTTAGCCAGATTATTTTCTTCCTCGGGGTCGGCATCATGGTCGAATAACTCGGGTTCATATTCGACATAATGAATATACTTGTATGTACCTTTGCGAATCATGAAAGCGGCAGTATCAGCGCCGGTCGCATGATATTGGCTGAAAGCGACACGTTTCATGTCTTCCGGTGCATTGGCAATTTCACGTAATGATTGGTACCCATTCACCGTCTCATCACCTAGTCCGACCGCATCCAGGATTGTGGCCGCACCATCGGCGAGTGTAACTGGAGTATTTATAACCTTGCCGGCAGGCACGCCAGGACCCGACAGGATCATCGGGATGGCAGCTGCCTCCTCGTACATGTTGGATTTACCCCATAGCCGACGGGTGGCAAGGTTCTCGCCATGATCCGAGGTGTAGACGATTAACGTATCATCTCGGAGCCCAGCCACTTCGAGTGCGTCCAAAACCAATTTCACATTGGAGTCTGTATATGAACAAAGGCCGTAATATGAGGCGATTGCAATTTTTCTCGTTTCCGGGGTGTGAAAATCGTCATGACACTGCAGGTCTTGCAGTTTTTGAATCCAAGGGTGCAGTGGGTAGTCGAGATCATTGCCCTTCGGATGCGGTATCGCTTCGTGTGGATACAATTCATAGAATTCCGGCGGTGCGATCAACGGGTAGTGAGGGCAGACGAAAGAACAGAATAGCGCCCAGGGGTGGTGATTGTGTTTTGGAGCTTCGTTCTGCAACCAATTGACTGTGTTTTCTGCAATCGATCGGTCGTAGCGGGTATAGCCGGATTCGCCTGGTCCAATTTCGGTTGCAATTTTGCTATTCTTTATAGGGGGCGCTAGCGGGCGCTTAATTGAGCCGTTAATACCGCCAATGCCTTCGACGATATGGAGTGGCACAATCTGCTCGTCAAAGCCGGTGGGGTCCTCTTGGAGACGGTAATGTAGTTTTCCGATCGACAAGCAGTGCATTCCGGCCTTTTGCATCAGGTGCCCCCAGCCCTCGATGCGGCCATCGTAGGCATGTGCATTGTCCCAATAGCCGATTTCATGAACCTCGCGACCGGTTGCAAAACTGGCTCGAGCAGGCACACAAATTGGTGAGTTGGTGTAAGCATTGGTAAACCGTGTCCCGCTTTGAGCGAGTTTGTCTATGGTCGGCGTTTTCACAAAGGGGTGATCGTAACAGCCCACGGCCTTTTGTTGATGTTCGTCGGCCATAATAAACAATATGTTACTGGGCATTATTCCCAACCTCCCAAATTGCTCGATATATTACTAAGTATCCAATGAGGTGTCGTTTCTTATAACGTTACAAAGGCAATAAATCCAAATTGTCCCATGCAAATATAATGCAACCGCTTTTTGAGCACTTTAGTACTTACTTTAAAGCGGTGAACTTGCACTTACTCTCCATATGTCGCTATTGCAAATTTTGTATAACAGCGGTTTGCTGAATTTGACGGCCCATATTTATGAGGAATTATGACTTCGCATACTGAATTGGAGGAAGCTACTACGGAGATCGCGGCCGGCATGATCCGTTGCACCACCTGCCCCTGTTGTGGTGGAAGAGAACTACACGCTACGCCGAGCCAAAATGATCTACATTCGATAGCCGGCGTGAATGGCGGAATGAAGGACAGCGAATATCATGCTTGTGGAGAATGCGGTCTGATATTTGCAAGGCGACGCCAGACGCCAGATCAGGCTGCACTCTACTATCAATATTTTGCTCATCTTGAACATCGCGATTATGCGATCTATCCGCCGCCCAATTCTTATGTGACGGCAAAAGAACTAGCCGCCTCTAAACATCTGTCTTTTCTGGAAGATCATTGTGCTCTGTCAAATAACATAAATGTTGCTCATGTCCGATGTGATTTTGGATCATTACTTGAAAAAATTGTTGCGCGGTATCCCGGAAGCTCAATTTATGGGTTTGATTATTTCGAAAGCAACATTCGTTTTGCTAGGGAACGTGGATTAAAGTTGGTTGAATCACTAAATCCGGCGGGCATCGGCTTCCCAAAAGAGGTGAAATTTGACCTCATCATTTGCAATCATTTATTGACCCACTCGCTAAATCCTTCGAACGATTTACAAAAATTACGTCGATCATTGAAACCGAATGGGTTGATCTATTTTTACAATGAAGCCGATCATCTAATTCGTTTTGATCCTGCGAAAAAGGGTTATCAATGGGTCATGCTCAATAACTTCCACAAACAACTATTTTCGATGCCTAGTCTACTCAGATTTTTGGAGAAAGAAGAACTGATGGTTAAAGTATCGCGTCACAATGGAATTTACATAGAGGTCTTAGCTGGCCTGGGAGCGATTGATCGTAATTCGAAAAATCTGCAACAGGCCATTGAGGCGGCACCAATTGTAATCCGGAATTTTCAGTTATGGGCAAAGAGGCGGAAAAACCCATTTTTGATAATATTTAAATTGTTGAGCAAGCTTAAATGGGCAATGCGCCCTTAAAGTTGGTGGGAGGCTTTAGTGACGAACATCTGAAATTGTCGAAATTTGCGCATCGCCGGGTTTGACTATTTCCAATTTTCTGTCTTCTAGCCGGTAAATTTGATCCGCGATATCAATCCAAGCGGGTCGGTGGGTAATAGCCAATATTGTCGATTTATCACGAAGGGAATGCATCCGCTCACAAATATCTGCTTCTGTTGTAGGATCTAGGGCACTTGATACCTCATCCAAGACAAGTAGGGCCGGCTCACCCACGAGGGCGCGGGCTAAGGCAATTCTTTGTCTCTGACCACCAGAAAGCTTACCGCCTTTTTCGCCAACGATTGTATGCCATCCGTGTGGCTGATCCATGACAAAATCCCACGCCCCTGCATCGCGCAAGGCTTTCTCAACCTCTGGCTCTCCAACCGCATGGTCACCAAGTGCGATGTTGGCAAAAATAGTGTCATGAAACAGGATCAACTCTTGTGGGACGTATCCAACCATAGATCGCCAAAGTTCCATGTCAATTTGTTCAAGGGGTGTGCCGTCGATCAAAATCTCGCCGGAATTTATGGGGTATAAACCTAACAGCAAATCAGTCAACGTCGTCTTACCTGAGCCCGAAGGACCCGTAATAATAGTTAAGTTATTGGCGGGGATGTCTAAAGATATTTGGTCCAAAATTAGTGTCTGTTCATGTGCGAATGAAATACCTTCTAGCTTACAGTGCTGATGCAACGTGGGTGTTGATTTGCCAGGGTTATTTTCACGGGCAGAAGCTGCCTCGTCTATGAGTTGTTGTACTGCTTTATATGGGCTCTCGGAAATTACCGCCTTTTGAAATTCTCGCTGCATTCGGCCGATGCTGTTGACCGTTGTAAAAAGCAGAATGCCAACGACGAGTACTTCCGAAACCGGCAGGCTCCACATGGTGGTTGCCGTATAAAAACCGGCTGTAATTACAATCACCACCAGGAGTTCTTCAACATTACGAAGTGCATATTGGCTAATGACTTGTTTTTTCAGTGCTCGTCTCAATTGAGCAATGCGTTTTGTCATAATTTCTGCGAACAATCCTTGTCGCGCCATAGCCTTAAGAGGTTTTATGTTATTAAGCGTGTCGCTGAGATATGTAACTAATTGTGCCGTGCGCTGTGTCTGCTGTTGACCGGCTCGTCTCGCCATCTGAACAAAGACAAACAACGAAAGAGCTACACAGCAACCAATAAACAGGGCCGCAATGGCTAATTTCCATGAAACCAGTAAAGCAATTACAGAATACCCAATTGTCTCAATCACGCTTCTTAAAAAATTCGCTGCGGTCATATAAGCGGTACCTGATCGTGCCGATTCATCACTTACCGCATTGGCAACACGTCCAATCGATTGTTCATTCAAAAAGCCCCAACGGACGGCCAGTAACTGCCTCACAAGCCTTTGCCGCAACCCCGTAGCGACCCCGGCTACAGCGTAACCAACATAGGTCATGGCTATCATCGAAAAGACCACTTTTGCGAATATCGCTGCTACCAGCATAACAAGAAGGAGACCAAGTGATGGCGAGAGACCTAATGTCTGAAAGACATAGTCGACAACCTTGAACACAGGGGAAGAACCCTCAGCCGCCCCTGTCGCATATGCCAGGATTGGTAACATGGTTGTCAAACCCAATCCCTCGCATAGTCCGGCCAATACCAGAAACCCCAAAACGCGAAATGGTCTGGTACCTTTAGCGGTAAAGAATATCCGCAATATCTCGATCATAACTCCATATCCGGGAGTTGTCCGCCATGGTCAAGCGATATTGTTCTGCCAAATGTACAAATAATAATGACAATTAGCGAAATTACATCGCTTATATTCGACAGAGTTTTCAAAATAGTTCGCGAATTCTGTCGATCGCCATTTGCATTTCATTAAATGGCTCAACGGATAATGGCTGAATATCATTTTCCACATTAAACCAGACAGCATGTCCCGATGAGATTACATCTTCAAGCAATCGATCAACATGACGTGGCGGCGTAAATATTCCATAACGCGACATAAATTGTTGAATACTGCCGGCAAGCGAATTACGGCCAGAATTTTTCGAAATGGAGAGGGCCACGCGGCTTATCGGGTCATGACGAGTATTCATTTTCCATATGGCGGTTGGCTTACCAGTTTGGCATGCGTCCGCGAGCATGGAAACACTATCTCCGGTCACAATGAAGCGGTCTGCTGTTCGCAGTAAGTCCGAATATATGCTGTCGCTGCCCTCTTTCCATTTATGAAATATATGGGGCACGTCAATGTCTTTAGCTAATGTTGCAGCAGCGGAAAATTCTGTTCGGGGGCTAGTGGCGACAATGACACTCCCACCATAATTTTTGTTCCATAAATTAATATCATGGGCCAGGGATTTTGCGGCTGCGGGGTCAAATACAAATGGCCAGGTCGAACCTCCTACCAATAGGACGGTCCACGGTTTTGGGAGCGAAATATTTGCCTTGTTATCGGAAGCTAATGGTTCTGTATTCGAAAATGATTTAACCAAAGGTAAGGAAAGAGACAGTACGTTTGCCGCCGCTGGCAAACCGTATTGTGATGTTGTGATGACTAAATCAAACCAGTGTAG
>CAYZMI010000088.1:5459-8612 GCA_964479475.1 uncultured Rhodospirillaceae bacterium
TAATCGTTCTGTCATTTGTATGGCAACTTTGCCTGAGAGGTGGTGTTTAAAATTACAATATCCTCAAAATGCCCGTGTGCCGGTCAATTGGCAACAAGCGCTTCGGTCGCTGCTGTAAGGCATTGTAACGAAGTCTGCATCGAGCTGATGAAGGCTCCAATAATAAGTTGGTTAGACCACCCCGTTAATGGAGAACGGCTAGCCGTACCAGCGGAAATTTCTCAGGCCCACGATGGGTCATTGGGTATGGCGCACGTTAACGCACCTTTATCGATCCAGAATTTTTTATTTTACTGATTAGTATGTTCCGATTTTGGTGAATCCAAATTGTCTGTAAAGGATTCTGCACGCTGGATCGCTGCTTCTAGCCGCGCATCGAGTGCTGGTAGATTTCGCTTGGGTTCCATGAAATATGCTGTTTTTTTGAGGGCGGCAACGAAAGCTTTATGTACGATGCGACCCCAAATTTTCATGGGACGATCGAAGTCGAATAATAGAATTACACGCTCTTCTTCCGTGTCGTTCCAAACTTCATGTTCATAAGTGTCATCAAATACGAAAAGTTTGCCTTCTTGCCATATGCAAATTTCATCATCCACCCGCATGCGGCACCTATCGGCATCCTTCGGGATTTTAAGGCCTAAATGGCACCGTAATATACCCTTCGTGACGCCGCGGTGGGCAGGAACGTGGTAATTGGGAGAGAGAATCGAAAACCATGCTGTTTGCAAATTTGGAACGTTTTGCAGGAGTTTTGTAGTCGCGGGCAGTTTCACACAATTTGCTTTGTGTTTACGACCAAAGCCGTACATCAAGAACACGTGCCAGTTGTCATCCTTTGCAATTTTGCGTTGATCTGGCGAAAGCTCCTGAAATACAGGTAACGCGTCCCTATGTATTAATATTGGCTCGATTTCATTGCGAATAATTCGCCAATTCGTCTCTATTTCCTTCAGGAAGCTGAATTGATTGTGATCAAGTACGGGGCCAGTTTCTACTATAGACTGATTTGCGAGATATCCGGCCAAATTCCGAATCATCCGTTTTCCCCAGCGTTTAACACGCTTGCGCCGCCTTAAGCGGAAGCGCCCCCAAACGTTGCTAAAGTATGGAATTTCAAAACTCATATTACCTGATGTCTCGTATAATCGACCTTACCTGGGGACGAAGTGTCTGCATAAGTCTTGGTGCGTGACGTGCCAACTTCATTCGCTATTTTTTTGAGTAATTCAGCCTCCCGGAGAATTTCTTTATCTGGCATTCCCGGGTAGCAGGGTACGATAATAAGGCTGGAAAGCATTTGTTCGGCCAACTCAGGAAATAAATGTTTGGCGTATTCTGGTGGCGCTACAGTTTGCGATCGCGGAAGATTGGCACCATCGAAACCATTTTGCCGCAAACGTTGAATGAATTGTGCAGGGTCATCAACTAATATCGGAAAGACCCAATAGTCGTGGTATTCGCAAGCTTGGCCGGGCAGGACCACTGCTCCCTCCAACATGTCTCGTAAGCGTTGGCCCATATTGGCTCGTATCTGGAGAGAGTTTTCTGCGAAACTTTTCAACCGGCGCTCCATAAGCGAAAGCATAACAACGGAAGGCTGATATCTCAGTTGTTTTGATTTTCCCAACGGCGCTACGTTGCGAACATTATTCGACAATGCGTCTTCGTAGTCATGTCCACGCCTGCTAAAAAATTTGTAGATCAAGTTCATAATATGGCGGGAGGTGATAAATTTTAGTGCTGAAAATTGAAGCACCCGTTTGAAATGATTGAGTTTTGTCTGTACAGGGTAAGTTTGCTGTATATTACGCATTTTTGCGCACAATTTTTGATCTTTAACAATAATCAGTGCGCCCCCAAGAGCGGTCGCCGTTTTAAGGGGCCCAAAGGAAAACATGGCTAAGTTTGCATCCGAGTGTCCTGAATAGGCACGGCCGCTAAATGCTTGGGCGCAATCTTCCACTAGCAGTAATTTATGTCTTTGTGCAAAATCCACAATCGGCTGCATATTGAGCCGCGTCCCAAATAAATGCGCTACTACTAGGACTTTAGACCTTGGAGAAACGGCTGCCTCGAGCATTTCTATGGAGGGAGATGCGCGTTCTAAATCCAGGTCAACCGGAATGGGAATAAGCCCGGCGCGGCGTGCAATGGTTACCATGCCTTTAATATTGAGGGCGGAGTAGAGAACTTCATCACCCTCACGCAATTCCAGCGCTTGAAGTAACAAATCAAAACCGCTGCGCACAGAATAGGCAGCAATAACATTCGGCTTGTCAGGGAAATAGCTTTCAACATTTTGACGGACTTTTGCCTGGTCCCTAGGCAGAAAGCACGCCAGACCACCAGATAATAAATCCGACCAACCAATTTTTAGCTGGGTCCGTGCCCACATAGTCCTGTATCCGCTCTTTCTAAATACTGCTCAATAACGAATAACTTACGTTCGTTTATTAGCCGAATTATTAGTACAACTTACAATGAATCTTGTTGTACCAGATGCGATTGGCTATTTGTATCAATGTAAATTCTCAAAATTTCATCGGGTATGTTATGCATTGTCTAATGTTGCCCACGTCAATTCAATTCATTAAATTGTCTTACACTTGAGTATAACTAGAAATTCGGGCTAGCTGTCTGTGTTGTTTGTGAAAGAAACTTGGTCCAGTCGAGAGTACAGCCTGGATAAAATGACGTTGCGTGAGCTTGTTGCTGGATATTTTACTTATCCAGGCATACAGGTATATTTGATAATAAGCGTAATTGGTTTTGCCTTAGCACTAATTTACGCTGACGGCTTGTTTTCACTTTTATTCGCAGCGATCGCTACCGGGCTCATCTATCCATTGGTATGGTATTTGTTGCACCGCTTCGTGTTACACGGTGCCTGGCTGTACAAATCGCCCCGAACGGCCTCGGTGTGGAAACGGATACATTTTGATCACCATCAGGACCCCCATAAACTGGAAGTTTTATTTGGCGCTTTGTATACGACAATTCCGACGGTCATCGTCGTTGCGGCACCTTTGGGGTGGTTAATTGGTGGATTTCCGGCTGCGGTATTTGGAGTTACAGCGGGTTTGCTGATCACTTGCTTTTACGAATTTTGCCATTGTATCCAGCACTTAAGGTTTACTCCCAACTCAAAAT
>CAYZMI010000089.1:0-2613 GCA_964479475.1 uncultured Rhodospirillaceae bacterium
ATCGCTGCGGCTCTTACTCTTCTTGGTGTCCCGTCTAGTATTTTGGGTAACGAGCTAGCGCTACGCTATGGCCGACGGCGCATTATTAGCGCAATCATGGTCGTTTCGGTTTTACTGAGCTTACTGATTGGTGCTGCTTCTAATGTTTCCTATGGTCTGGTCGTTGGTATGTGTTTGTTATTCGGTGCATTGTTGACTGGTGATTCTGGCGCGATTACAGCGGGCACTGTCGCTGCTGCAACGGCCAAGGAACGTGGAGCGACGCTCGCGATGCATGCGATGATCGGCTTCATTGGGGGAATATTTGGCCCTCTTTGTGTTGGTGTTGTGCTCGACGCTGCTGGAGGTGCGTCGGTATTTGCATGGTCCCTTGCCATTGCTGTCATGGGTTTGGGAAGCGCTTTAGCGCTTTTCTCAATTCGATTTCTCGTTAAAAACTCGGATTAAGCTGCCAGGACTTCCGCTTCGTCGCTGATCGTTACTCTGCGCAGCAATCGCCGCTCGTCGCGCGGAAAGTCTGTTCGCGCATGAAGCAAGCAACGGTTGTCCCACATCACAAAATCACCCACTTGCCATTTGTGAGTGTAGACAAAATGCTCTTCCTCTTGCAGGGCGTAAATCTCACTCAGTAATGCATTACCCTCTGACTCATCCATATCGATGATTTCTTCAGTCATTAGCGGACAAACATAAACCGCAATCTTGCCTGTTTCTGGGTGTTTGCGGAAGATTGGATGTGGGTAATGTGGTACGGCCGACCGGTCGTATTTCTTGAAATTCTTAACTGTGGTCCCAAATTCGTAGGCGTTCATTGCCATTCGGCCTGCGAGCCTGGTCTTGAACTCGTCCGAAAGTGTGTCGTACACCATATATTGATTGGAGAACCTGGTGTTACCGCCCATCGCAGGAATTTCGACGCCATACAAGGTCGTGGCTTTATGCGGATTGCGTAGATAGGGAGTGTCGGTGTGCCACATCATCTCGCCATCGGGATGAGCGCCGATCACGCGGCCGTCTACACGGACGTTGGACACCAGCATGATCTCATCGCTGGCATATTTTGGGTGCTGGCGTTCCTTGGGTCGGTTGTATTCGCCTATTTTGCCAAAGTGGCTGCAAAACTTTTTTTGATCATCCGGGGTGATATCCATTTGACCCCGAACAGTAATAACCTGATGGTCAAGCCACGCTTGGTAGATAGCTGCTACATCCATAGAAGACAGGTTATCCCGCATATCAAAGCCTGAAACTTCGGCGCCGCATGCAGTAGAAAGTGGTGTTACCGTAATTGCCATTTTACCTTCTCGTCCGAATGGCCAAGATTAATTATAACCATATAAAACCAGAATTGGGGATTTTGAACAAGGATTTGCCGCTTCAGTTATGTACCGTCGGCCGTTACGGTTGGAGTAATAGGATTGGTTAACGAAATATTGTACGGAGTAACGGAATGAAAGAGACCATAAAATCGCGTTATCGCGCTCCCCAAGGTTCGATGATTACCGTCGAAATAGGCGATCAAGAGATCAAGGCGTACCGTGCGCTGCATCACAGCGGTGCCGGCCCGGGCCTCTTACTGTTGGCAGATGAGCTGGGTCTTGATGCGGGCATGAGGGCTCGAGCAGATTTATTTGGTGAAGAAGGTTATTCGGTATTGGCTTTTGCCGCTGAACTTTCGGTGGAAGACGTTGTAAATGCATCCAAGGTGCTTAAAGATTGGACCGAAACCGATGACGGAATAGCGGTGGTAGGACATGGGCCAGGTGGCGTGCTCGCTTGCCGTGCGGCGGCATACGCTGAATTCAAGGCCGTAGTGGTATTTGATGCTCCTGAATTGGCCAATGATCCCAAAATCTTTGACCGCGTGCTCTGTCCTGTGGTGATTCAGTTTGGCACAGAAAATGCGGCGGCGGCGCTGACAGCGGCGGAGAAACTGCGTTCACAACTCAAACGCAAGGATGGTTCCCGTATATTTGACTGGGAAGAGGCTGGCCCGGGGTTTGCTGTCCCCAAGCGTGACACGTTCCACAAACGGGCAGACAGTCTCGCACACACACGTACTTTAGAACTCATTCGTCGGGTTTTAGGACCCTACTACGACTACGAAGCACTATTTGCAGAACACGCTTATCACGAGTTTATAACACGCGACGTCGATGCCACCATGGCAACTATGATTGAAGAACCCTATGTCAACCACACGCCTACCCTGACCGGGGGTGTAGGTCATGATATGCTCAAGCGGTTTTATAAGTATCATTTTGTGGACCAGAACGCCGGCGGACGCGACCGTAAGCGGATTTCTTTTACTTTAGGTTCGGACCGCCTCGTGGTCGAAAGCTACACAACATTTCGCCATGATGCGGTAATTGATAGGTACTTTCCGGGAATTGAACCTACCGGAAAGCAAGTGGAAATGGCGATCGTCATTATCGTGAAATTTCGCGGCGATAAGGTCTGTCATGAGCATCTCTATTGGGATCAAGGGTCGGCACTTAAACAAATTGGTGTGTTAGATTCCGGTGCTCTCCCAATCGCAGGCGCTGAAGCTGCTCGCAAGGTCCTTGACGAAACAGAACCATCAAATATTTTTATGCAAGATGCATGGGCGAC
>CAYZMI010000089.1:2713-4410 GCA_964479475.1 uncultured Rhodospirillaceae bacterium
AGGTCCTTGACGAAACAGAACCATCAAATATTTTTATGCAAGATGCATGGGCGACCAGCGACGGCAAACCAATTTAATTTGTTTATCTAAAACAAATTCTTATTAACCCTAAGAGACTAATCTTTCCGTTACTTATTCATTGTCCTCGAGGCCGCATTTCTGGATTTCTGATTCTATTCGAGCCTATTATTTCAAATATTGAGATACTGCATTTAATTTAAATCAATAGGTCTCTACGCTTGATCTCCAATTAATTGTACAAATTCTTAATACTCGGGGAATCACGATTGATTATATGTTTTATTGACGGCTAACTAATCGAAGTGGCCAGTTTCAATGGCCTTAAGCCATATACGTCCGATAGTTTTGCAGGTCTCGTGATAGATGTCGTGGTAATAGCCTTCAAGTCGGGTCACGCGATAGCGTTTACAATAAGGTTCGGACACCAAGCGCGCAGCATCCACCTTCGCCGGTTGAATCACTTGGTCAAGCGTGCCGTTCATTTCCCACACTGCGACATCGCATAATTCATCTGCCGGGAAGCATGGTTCAAGAATTCCACTGATAAATTTAGCAAATCCGGCCTTGCGATTAGACTCTGGTATGAAATTTGATTCCCATAGTCGTGTCGAATGTTCAGTTAACGCTGCTACATTGTAGTGCATGAACGCATCTTCAATTGATTTAAAATTGGGCGCGTGAAGCGATTCCTGGAACCACTCCTCCCGCAAATCATCATCGATATGTTTAGTATAAAACAAGAAATCAGGTCGGCCGCGTTCACGCACCCGTAGGCAGGATTCTTCATAAGGCCATTCGTGGTTACCAGTCGCAGCACGGCTGTACAAATATGCCATTGGATTATTTGATGTTCCCCAACCCAACATTCCGTCAGCGGTTAATTGCCTATTTAACGCCCATAGAAACGGTCCACCGGTGGAAAAGCCCCAATAAAGTAATAAAACCCGATCACGTGTTTTGCTGAGGTGTTGGAGCGCTGTCTGCACACCTTGCCTGTAGCCTTCTACGAGTGTATCCGGTGTAGCAGCCAGCATGTGGTCGTAAAGCAATGTACCTTCCGTCGGCAGGCGATAGGTATCGCTGCCTGTAGGGCTAGCCTGGCCTTTGGAAGCATGGGTAGAGTAATCCGATTTTGACCAATAAGTCTCTTGGTGTTGCGAGAAAACTGGCATGCGCTCACTGAGCGGAATTTTTATCCAGCTTCCGCGTTTACCAAAAAAATTCCACCGACCTAGCCTGGGAACAATAGCTACCGTCACGCCGCGTTTTGCGAGAAATGACCCCATTCCCGATCTTTTTTCGTAAGTTTCAATAAATCCGTTGCCGTTGTCTTTGCCGCCTTCCCCAGCGACTACTAATATTTCTTTGCCATTGTGTAGACGCGGTGTTTTAGGGCGCAGGATTGTCAGTACTTGTGTGAATGGCTTGCCGTAGCGCTCAAAATCGATGAATTCGACACTAGTTTCGTAGTCTGTCGATTCTGGATAGGCATTACTCGCTTGAATTGCCGTTAAAACTTCCGCTGGAATTGTGCCGTTGTCTTCAGGAAATACAATGAGGTCTTCATGTCCGCTCATTCCGCAATGCTCGCCGCCTCCTCTATCGTGATACGGCGCAACAGTCGGCGCTGATCACGTGGAAAATCGGTGCGGGCGTGAAGGGTACAGCGATTGTCC
>CAYZMI010000089.1:4510-8546 GCA_964479475.1 uncultured Rhodospirillaceae bacterium
TCGGCGCTGATCACGTGGAAAATCGGTGCGGGCGTGAAGGGTACAGCGATTGTCCCACATTACAAGATCACCCAACTGCCAGACATGCTCATAGAGAAAACGAGGTTCACGCTGCAGGGCAAAAAGCTCATCTAATGTGGCGCGGCTTTCCTCGTGTGGCATGCCAATAATCTCTTCAGTCATCAGTTCATTAACGTAGAGCGAGGTACGGCCGGATTCCGAGTGGGTCCGAAAGATAGGATGATTTGCGAATCGGGTTTCCGGAGCGTCATAGCGATCCTTGGATTTGATCATTGTACCAAATTCATATGCGTTGTGCGCCTTGCATCCTTTCAACTTTGTGCGCAATCGGTCAGTTAGAGCGTTATAGACTGCGTATTGATTAGAAAAGATTGTATGCCCTCCCCGATCTGGTAGTTCGATCGCATACAGGGTCGTCGCCTTGTGGGGATTTTGCGCATATCCAGTGTCGGTGTGGAACATCATCTCGCCATCGGGCAGTGTGCCGATGGGTTGGCCGTTTTCGACAATGTTACTGACGAACATGACGGCGCGATGGCGTTCTTTCATAACCTCACTTCTCAAAGTATCCGGCCGCAGGTAATCTCCAATCTGACCGAAATAAGTACCGAAGCGGACCTGGTCTTCGTCCGAAATAATTTGGTCTCGGAAAACGATAACCAAATGTTCGAGCCAGGCATCATTAATTGCTTCGGCCGTTGTTTCAGTGAGCGTCTTGGTCAAATCGACACCCCTAATTTCAGCGCCTAGCGCCGGGGAAAGTGGAATGACTTCGATGGTATTTCTCCTTTCTTTTAATGCCGGCTCAGTGCTTGCGGTCCTCAATGTGATATAAATCGCGTGCATTGTGATAGACGATGTTCTGTTTTGCATCGTCACTGATTTCCGTGCTTTCGAGAAATTCCGGCAGCTCCGACGTTAAGTCCTCAGCACTTGGTTCATGTGGATAATCTGAAGCATAAATTATGCGTTCGTGTCCGATCATATCTATTACGTATTTCGTGGAACTTTCACCTAACTCCATTGCGATCCAAATCTGATCACCCTCGCGGAAATAATCCGATGGTCGTTTTTTCATGCTCTTACGATGAGCTGAGCCATGCACTGAGTCGAACTCATAATCCATGCGATCCATCATGAATGGCACCCATGAACAGCCAGCTTCCAAAAATGCAAATCTTAATTTTGGAAAGGTATCGAACACGCCTGAAAACATCATATCCGTAATTTGGATGAATAAGGGTGCAGGATGTTCCAATGTATGAGAAGAAATGTATTGGGTGAAATGGTCAAAACCAAACCCTTCGCTCGGCGCACCGTGCAGTGCCAAAGGCAAATTTTGTCGTTCGGCTTCCTCAAATATAGGCCAAAAGAATTCGTCGCCATAGGTCTTACCCGTGTTGGTCACTGTTGGCAGGGTCATCGCCACGATGCCGGTGCGTTCGGTGGCACAGCGCTTGACTTCTTTGGCGCCCGCTGTTGGGTCTTGTATGGGCGTGCAGGCGGCACCAAATAGTCGGTTATCTTTCTTGGTATAGTTTTCTTCCAGCCAATTATTGTAAGCGACTGCGGTTGCGGTCGCGAAGTTCGCGTCCCGCATGAGCCCGTGGGCTAGCGCTGCGGTAGGATACAGCACTGTTCCTTCGGCGCCGATCATTTCTAGACATTCCGCCCAAATTTCCGCATTGGTGTGCCAGTATTTACGGTTCGAATCTTCGGCGCGCAGCATCGGCCCTCGCGACCACCCATCGAGGCTTGGGAAAATACCGAGCCCGGTCATCCGCTGACCGCCTCTATAGTCGCCCTCGTAAAATTGTGACAGCTCGTCGTCGCTCTCCAATACGTGGCCATCACCGTCAAATACCTTGAACCCCTTTACTGGCATCTGATCTTCTCCCGCTGTTTATAGTCCCAATGATTCGTCTTGGTTGGGTATCCAACCGAGAGTTGATTTTATCCGGCCTTGCGGCGAGGTACCAGCGATACCCGTACCACTGATTTAATTATATCACCGTCTTATTGTACTTCAGGGCGTGTGCCTGCTTCGCGATACAAAACATAGTATGAGCTTGCAAATATGAGTGCGGCGCCCAACCAAGTCCAATGACTGGGGAGCTCTGCGAAAAGATAGTAGGCAATGATCACGCTAACTGGTAGGCGTAGGAAGTTGAAGGGTTGTACGATCCGCGCATCTGCTGCCTGGACGGATCGTGCATGGAAAAGTCCGGCGAGCGTTTGGGATATCGCCATTCCAAGAATCCACGGAACATCTACCCAGCTTGGTGTATGCCAAACGAATATAGCTGGCAAGCATGCAAGCGGCAGCGCGAGAATGTTTCCGTATATGGTGATTTGAACCGGCGTATCTGTTCGCGAAATGATCTTAATACAGGTGTTTGTACCGGCATAGGTAACGGCGGTGATCAAGACCGCGGCAGCAGCGAGACTCATTTCAATTATACCGGGGCGCAGGATAATAAGGGCCCCGATAAACCCCAAACCGCATGCCGTCCAGGCATGGGTGCCGGCTCGTTCCTTAAGCAAAAGTACGGCAAGAATTATGGTAATCAAGGGAACTAAAAACAACAACGCGTAGACTTCGCCAATTGGCATGTGCGCCAAGCCATAAAAAACGCAAATCATACCCGTGTAGCTCAGTGCGGTACGTAGCAAATACATAGGCAGCCGAGTGGTGCGCAGTGTGCCGCGCGATGCCATGCGAAAGATCCAGGGCAGAAGGAAGAGGGTCCCAAGTAGGCAGCGCAAAAATACCAACTCAAATGATGAAAAGCTTGCCGAAAGATGGCGCACGCAAGAAGCGGAAATAGCAATCATTATGGAGGCACTTGTCATCCACAGCGCACCCCGAACGGCGTGTCGGTTCCAGCTTTCAGGAATGACCATACTTATTGTGATTTTGCGCGGGGATGGGCGTCCTCATAAACGGCGATAAGACGCTCCGAATTAACAGCAGAGTAATGTTGCGTCGTTTTGAGTGATTCGTGTCCCAGTAGTTCCTGAATGGTTCTGAGATCCCCACCGGCTTCCAGAAGATGTGTCGCAAAACTATGGCGCAGTGCATGGGGGGTAGCGGTCTTGGGAAGTTTCAGAGGTTTGCGGAGCTCCACCATTTTACGCTGCACGGCGCGTGCGTACAATCGTACCCCACTGGGATGGTTTTTGTTACCCTTGGTCAAAAATAGAGGGTCTCCTGGTAGCTGCGTGTGCGGACAGGCGTCGATGTATTCAGCAATGGCGCTTCGAACAATTGGGAGCACCGGGACGATACGTTGTTTTTCTCCCTTGCCGGTAATCATCATAGTGTCGCTGGCTGGTGCATCGCAGCGATTTAGCCGGAGTGCCTCGTCGATCCGGAGGCCGCAGCCATACAATAGAGTGAACAGGGCTATGTCGCGCTTGGCGATCCAAACCTCACTGGAAAGGCTTCCTACTTTGTTAATCAAATCTTTTGCACTTGTGGCTGAAATTGGCTTTGGAATTGTCTCTTCGAGGCGAGGCGCTCGGAGAGTTTTTATGGCGGAGTTGAATACGAGACCTTTTTTTTCAAGAAATCCATAAAATGTTTTTATGGAAGATATAAATCGCGCTACACTACGGTGTTTCACGTTTCTGGATAATTCGTACGCCCTCCAGCTTGTAAAATCTTTTGCCTTGAGTTCTCCCAAACAGTCTATCGAGATAGGTTGTTTGGACCTTTCCTCGAAAAAAAACCACAGAAAATAAATTAAATCGAACCCATAATTTTGTATTGTGTGTCGAGATAGGCGTCGCTCATCGCTTATCGATGCTCGCCAATCTTCGGCCTGTAAATTTGTGTCTCCTTTAGCAAAAACTATTATTTCGCCTGTTTCCCTAACCTTGATTTTGTCCAGAAAACAAAAGCCGGTTTTTGGATCCGGGATTGATACTACGGGGCGCCGTATAGCCATCGTTGAATGCAGCGTTGCAATACTTGCGCAAAAAAAGAAAGTAAATCAGTGCTTTGGTTGGTCTC
>CAYZMI010000090.1:0-2722 GCA_964479475.1 uncultured Rhodospirillaceae bacterium
CAACCTTCCTATCAACCAACATCCAATGTTTCGCCAGGCGACAAGCAATCGGGACCGCGCTGCATTAAATCTAAGACGAACCCGCATTGCAGCTCCAGCCGACGGCACCGTGGGCCGGGTGACACTTCAGGCCGGCGAGTACGTGGAAGAAGGTAAGGCGGTGATCCCATTAGTGCTCGACCAGGAAGTTTGGATTGAAGCTAATTTAAAGGAAACCCAACTCACCCATGTACGACCTGGCCAGGCGGCACAAATTGAGGTGGATGCCTACCCGGATCACGAGTGGATCGCAACGGTCACATCAATCAGTCCATCGACAGGCGCAGAGTTATCGGTCTTGCCACCACAAAACGCTAGTGGCAATTGGGTTAAAGTGGTCCAGCGGGTACCGGTGCGACTGGAATTGCGTGGTAGTGAGCCCGGGCCCATATTGCGCACCGGCATGACCGTTACGGTCAGTATCGATACAGAAAGAGACAACTCTCTATTCAAAATGATCGACACAGCATTGGCGCGTATCGGGGGCCCTGAGTGAGCAACGGAGAGCCGACAACGGCCCCGGCTACTCCTTCTGAAGCGCCGGTTGAATTACACGCTCAATTGAACGAATTCCAACGATCTATGATCACTATATCCGTGATGATGGCCACAACCGTCATCATTATGGACATGAACATCGCCTCCATTGCTCTACCTCACATGCAAGGAGGCTTATCAGCTAATCAGGATCAAATCTCCTGGGTCATGACGATCTATTTCATGATGCAGGCCATCACTATGTCCGCCACCGGCTGGCTAGCTGGCCGGTTTGGTCGAAAACGGGTTTTTATTGTTACTCTGGTTGGCTTTACTGTCTGCTCTATATTGTCGGGCAATGCCGACTCTATTCCCGAAATCATGTTCTACCGTGGGGTCCAGGGTATGTTCTCAGCGCCCATCGTACCCATTTCCCAGGCATTAATGCTAGATTCCTATCCACGCGAACGTCACTCTAGCGCACTCGCCATCTGGGGCATGGGTGTCATGTTTGCGCCCGTTCTTGGTCCGGTAATCGGTGGGTGGCTTACCGATGAATACAGCTGGCGTTGGGTATTCTACGTTTCCATGCCGTTCGCCGCACTTGGTGTGTTAGGTGCTATCGCTTTTATCCGGGAAACACCCAAAGACCGCGAGCGCCGTTTTGATTGGTTCGGTTTTATTTGTCTCGGTTTGACGTTAGCAGGCATTCAATTCGTGCTCGACCGAGGCGAGGGGGAAGGTTGGTTTGATTCCGGTTTCATTATCTCCATCACAGCAATCATCACTATCGCATTCTATCTTTTTATTACCCATAGTATGACCACGGCCAATCCATTTATCTCACCCAGAATCTTTGCTGATCGCAATTTTGTCCTAGGCCTTATTTTCATGTTTTTGTTGGGCTTTTTGGTACTTTCGATGAATGTGATTATGCCACTATTCCTGCAAAACTCGCGTGGCCTACCCATCCTGACCGCAGCAATGATCATGATGCCGCGCGGACTCGGAACATTGGTGGGTCTACTTGTCGCAGGACGCTTCGCTAACCTGACCGACCCGCGGGCCGTGATTATCTTTGGCTTTGTCTGTGTTGCCTACTCGGCTTGGATGCTCTCCACATTTACCACGGACGTCGGTATTTGGGATTTTGTTATCGCGGCATTTTTTAATGGCATAGGAATTGGGGCCATATGGGTACCACTAACGACAGTCTCCTTTTGGACCTTACCTACGCACTTACGCACCGAGGCCTCTACCTTAACCAGTCTATTTCGAAATTATGGAAGCGGCATCGGTGTTTCGGTAGTTATTAGTGTACTCACCCGAAGTCAGGCTACCGCTCATTCTCATCTTGCAGAGCGTGCGTCACCTTATTTGGAAGTAATGCGCGAGCCATGGTTGCCATCACAGTGGAACATCTTCACCAACGATGGCCTAATGGCGCTGCAAACTGAGGTCTCCCGCCAAGCATTGGCGATTGGTTTCTTAAATGATTTCAAACTGATTTTTTATGGTGCGCTCTTATCCATACCATTCGTGATGTTGATGGTGCGAAATCGCGACGATCCATCGGTCAAATCGACATGAGTGCCAAACGGCTTCTTTTGGTGGCACACACGCCCTCACAAAATACCAAACGTCTACGCGACGCTGTACTGGAAGGGGCATATAAAAACGAGCCCGCACACGTTAATGTGAAATGGATTGCACCGTTATCCGCAACCCACAACGACGTTCTGAAGGCCCACGCGATTATTCTCGGAACGACCGAAAACCTTGGCTATATGAGTGGCGCGTTAAAAGATTTTTTTGACCGCATTTACTATCCCTGCCTCGAAAAAACCCAAGGACTTCCATATGCACTTTATATCCGCGCTGGCCTGGACGGAACCGGCACGCGCCGTGCTGTCGAAGCGATAACCACGGGCCTCAGATGGCGCGCGATTCAAGAACCCCTAATTTGCAAAGGGGATTTCGATGAAAATTTTATTGATACCTGCCGAGATCTGGGCACAGCCGTCACAACCGGCCTTGACGCTGGGATTTTTTAATACGGAACTCAGCGGATTTTAAACACTAGTTTGCCTCTTACATGTCCCAAGGCACTAATCTGGTGCGCTTTTACTGCATCGGCCAACGCCAACTCTTCGACTGCCATTGGCTTTACCGCACCCACCCGATGAAGCTCCACAACTTTCTCCAA
>CAYZMI010000090.1:2822-8489 GCA_964479475.1 uncultured Rhodospirillaceae bacterium
ACTGTCGCACCAAGATGTTTTGCATATTGAACGGCAAAGCCGCCAACCCCACCAGCGGACGCATGAATTAGGACTGTTTCCTTGTCCGACAGGTTGACTGCATCCAGAGAAACAATGGCAGTCGCACCAACTAACGAAAGTGCCGCCGCATCAACATGCGACATTTCTTTTGACTTGTGCGTTACAAGTCCAGCATCAACAGCGATGGTTTCCGCATAAGTAGATTGTTGTGTCTGAGGAGTAACCCCGATCACTTCATTGCCGGGGGCAAATCCCCTCACACCCTCACCAACAAGCCTAATTACTCCGGAAAAATCAATCCCAGGTGTATACGGAAATTTCATGGGAACCCGATCATGTCGAGAGCCGTCGCGTAATTTCCAGTCGACCGGATTGACGCTTGCCGCATATATATCAACCAGAATTTCACCCTTTGCAGGAATCGGTTCTATTACATCACGAAGTTGCAACACCTCAGGGCCGCCATATGTATCCAATTGAATTGCTTTCATCTAACTCATCCAAAAATGGTTAATGGAATATGCCGCGCCGATACCTGTATAAACCTGGTAAATACACCAACATCAATTTCAAATTTACTCATTTAATTCAGTTCCAAAGTCGCCTACTTGCAATATGCGCTCCCTCTACAAGTGCATCCAGCTTGGCCCACATGATAGATGGATGAACCCGTCGATAAAACGGCCCCTGTGCAAAACCACAATCCGTACTGGCCAGGACACGCTCCCGACCCAGTATCTTCGCAATTCGAACGATTCTTTCCGCAACCAGTTCTGGATGTTCCACAACATTAGTGGAGTGACTAATCACACCGTGTATTAAAATTTTATCATCTGGTAGATTAGCGTCACCCCAAACTTTCCACTCATGCTCGTGGCGAGGATTTGCTCCTTCTATTACATAGGCGCCAGCGTTTACTCTTAAAATCAGATCGACGATATCCTTGAGCGGGACATCGGTGGTATGTGGTCCAGGCCAACTACCCCAACAAACGTGATATCGAATTTTTTCAGGAGGAATACCTTCCAAAGCTAAATTCAAGACTTCGACGTGTTTGGCCACCCAATTCCTGTAATCCTGAAATGTGCCGGGCGGGACCATCCGATCATAAGTGACTGTTGCCCGTGCATCATCAATCTGCAGTAATAGGCCAGAATTAACTATTGCCTGGTATTCTGCCCGCATCGCCATACCGATAGCTTCTATACAGTCATCTTCAGTCCCATAGTACTCATTGATGCGGTCGGGGATCACGCTTGAGGGAGCTGCTACGGGTAGGAACCCTTCCGTAACACGCTCTCTACTGAGTGCCGATTTAAAATTCTCAATGTCACGCAATACTTCATTGATACCAGTGTATTCTATTGGCCCGACACAAACCGCCTGGCTTACGGTCGCATACCTTTGTTTACCGTCCAATTCTTCATAAAACTCGGCAAAACGTGCGCGGTCCTCCCCCTGCGCAAATTTATTGGCGTCTGGCAGCATCGGGCGTTTTTCAAATCCACTGAGCCTCTCTAAGGCGTACTGCGACCAACTAATTGATTTTCCGAATTCACCGTCGCTCACCACATCGAGACCGATAGCCGATTGCTGCCTCACAATGTCGGAAACGCTATTTCGCAAACACAACGCATAACCCTGCTCATCGTAGGATTCGCCAGCCTGCATCGGGCGGATAAATTTAAGTAAATTATCGGGTCGAATGAGACTTCCAACATGGGTGGTCAAAATACGATCAGTACTACGTTTCATCACTTGATCATCCGAATTCGGCCTTATTGGCCATGCAAAGCTTTTCCAAATTCATTGTTAGAAACAGAATGTTCATCATCCTGGTTCAGCCTGAAGACAATGCTTAGCGAGTATGCCCGTAAGATTGTGAATCTCAACAAACCCCAATCCACATTCGTTCGCAATCCCAAACATAGATATCAGTTGCGCCACAACGCTCATGGGGGTCGCACAAACCGCCTGAAAATCGCAAGCATGGGGAACGGTTTTATCGTTTCTGTTTTTCAAATAGCCGATAGGAGCCTGCGGCGGCTAACGCGTAACTCAACGATAAAATTTGGAACGCAGCCGTCGGGATTCCAGAGCACACTATATTATGGCCCATAGTGTCGATCGTCTCTAAAGGGTATAGAGCTCAAGAATGAAGACTACCACTCAACCCAATTTACTCTCTCTCCGGCCTCTCCGCCGGGCATACATACTACGAATCCATCAAGTTCATTCGTAATGACCAAAAATGCTTCCGCCGTGGACGCAACCGGCAAACTACCAACTAAAAGAACATTCTTTGACATTGTGTTGGCTCCAGCGCAGAAATAACTAAACAGAATTTCTGAAGAACTGACATAACACAGAGGACGCAAGTGATGGATGACACCGATTTTACCAGGGCGGACGATAACGCCTTGGATCTTATATTCAATACAGCACGAACATTTGACGAGTTCCACAACATACCGGTTCCAGAAAATTTGTTAAAATCTGCATACGAATTGGCACGCATGGCACCCACTAGTGCTAACTGCCAGCCGATGCGTGTTCTATTCTTACAATCACAAGTAAGCCGCGCGCGGCTGGCGCCAGCGCTCTCTTCGACCAACCGAGAAAAAACCCTTCGCGCGCCCGTTACAACGATTATTGCATACGATCTTGATTTCCCGGCAACTTTACCTGACCTATATCGAATACCGAGTGCAGAACAATGGTTCTCCAATGATCCACTTATAAAAGAAACCGCGTTTCGAAATGGATCACTACAAGGGGCATACTTTATGTTGGCGGCACGCGCTGTCGGCTTAGATGTCGGTCCAATGTCTGGCTTCGACAATGCTTTGGTCGACCAGGAATTTTTCTCAGCACCACCCTACGACACTTGGGAATCAAATTTTCTATGCAACCTGGGGTTTGGCAATTCCAAAAATTTACCACCGCGCGACCCGCGGCCGGAATTTGCAAATACTTGCGCAATTATATGAAGTGCGGCCCTAAAAAATGACGAGTTCCTTACCTCACTAAGTGCGCAATCCCAGCCGTTGCAACCGCGGTAGAATTTCATCCCGCAATGCGGTGAAATCGTCGATATAGTTGACCAGCCCTATGGCCATCCCGTCGATCCCGCATTCGCTGAGAAAATTGAATTGTTTAGCAACTTCGTCATAATCACCCCGTACGCAATGGGTGCCAGTACCACTAATGATGACTTCTTTCATTTTTGCGAGCTTCTCGCCGGACGTGGAGCCTCCACGTGTGCGAATGGCGACCGTATGCTCAGCGGCGTCCCAATCTCCCATCTCATATACTATATAGTTGTAATATTCATCTGCCTCTTTTTGCGTGGGTCTACAAATAAGATGTCCACTTGCGTAAATCCCTGCGTGATGAGTAGGCCGATCCTTTTGCAGCTCAACAACCTTATCCGCGAGCTCATTGGGTTCACGCACCGACGTAAATAGGCAATCTGCGTGGCGGCCAGCGAATGAGAGACCAGCAGAGGAATTGCCGGCACTGATCAGCAACGGCCGATCGCCCTCAAAAGGCTTTGGTTTGAGTTGAATCCCTTTTAGATCAAAATAATTACCTTTAAAATCAAAGGGCTCGTCTTCCTCCCACACTCGCTTAACAATCGTAATCCACTCTTCGGAATAATCGTAGCGTTCGTCGTGTTCTCTAATCTCCACTCCGTGCATTTCGTGTTCGCCTACGTTCCAACCGGAAACGATATTTAACCCAAATCGCCCTTCACCTATATGATGTGCCGTTACCATTTGTTTGGCGGCGAATATGGGGCTTAATAGCGATACATGAACAGTGCCGAAGATGGAAATTTCGTTTGTTTCGGCCAGCAAACCAGCCGCCCATGTCAAAGTTTCAAATGATGCACTCGCAGTATCGGTCTCACCGCCATAACCGTGCCAACGGCCGATGGGAAGCAGAAATTCCAATCCCGCCTCTTCTGCCAATTGGGCGACTACAAGATTGTTTTCAAAAGACGCATCCCAATACTCTGGCGCTTTGGTCATAGTTAGACCGCCGGAACAATTAAGGCCAAATAGACCTAATTTAAATTTATTAGGTCCGTACATACGAGTTTCTTGACGCTTCATTTATACTCTTCTGACATTTTACGAAATTCGTTCTCGGAGCCCCAACGATTCCAGACGAGGCAATACCTCATCACGAAGAGCTGGAAAATCATCGATGTAATTGACCAGGGCAATAGCCATTCCATCAATGCCGCTTTCGCTCATTAGTCTGAATTCTTCGACCACTTCGTCATAACTTCCTACCACCGGATAGGTGCCGGCACCGCTGATCATGCGCTCTTTTAACATTGTGAGGGTCTTTAACGGCGTGTCACGACCTCCTGTACGTATGGCAACGGCATGTTCGGCCGCGTCCCAGTCACCGGTGTCATATACAAGATAATTATAGTAATCGCGTGCTTCCTTACCGGTAGGCCGACAGACCAAATGACCACTAGCGAATATCGCGGCCTTGCCGGTATTGCTGACCGCCCGGAGATCGTCAACAATGGCCCCCAATTTGTCGAATTCCATTATGGATGCAAACAGGCAGTCGGCGTGGCGCGCAGCAAATGCGCGGCCAGCTGGCGAGTTTCCTGCACTAACCAAAATCGGCCGGCCTCCACCATAGGGTTTAGGCTTGAGCAAAACATTTTTTAAATCGAAATATTGTCCTTTAAAATCGAAGGGTTCATCCTCTGACCAAACACGTTTGAGAATAGTGACCCATTCTTCAGTGTAGGCATAACGATCCTCATGCGCACGCAACTCCACGCCAAACATTTCGTGTTCACCAGCATTCCAACCCGACACCATATTTAGCCCAAATCGTCCTCTCCCAATATGGTCAGCTGTAACCATTTGTTTAGCGGCGAATATTGGACCGATAAACGGTACGTGGACAGTCCCAAACAGACACACCTCCTGGGTCGCGGCCAACAAGCCAGAGGCCCAAGTCAAGGTTTCAAAATTAGTTCCTTCGGTATCGGTCTCCCCCTTGTAGCCATGCCAACGTCCAATGGGCAAAATGAACTCGAGACCCGCTGCATCAGCAAGGCGAGCCATAGTAATATTATTTTTCCAGGATGGGTCCCACCGCTCGGGCGCCTTCGTCATGGTCAATCCACCGGAACAGTTGGGACCAAATAATCCGAGCTTAAATTTGTTGGAACTATATACACGGGTGTTAGATCGTAACATTTGAGAATATGTTTCTCCTTTTCGGCATTATGACATTAAGGGTGGCTCCGCGCGATGGATCGAATTGGATTAAATCAACAAACAAGTTTGGATCTATGTGATAGGCTGGGATAGCAAATTTCGACAGATCGACAAGCTCCAGCACCGATTCGAAATTTTTTGGCGCCTATATACCAGACCGTGTGTTGTAGAACATCTAAGCGACAGCATTTGTTTAAATAACCGCTATGAGGACATGATCAAAACCATCAGTAATCTGGCCTACGGTCCTTATGGGTTCAGGGACTTCGTAAATCCAAACAACACACTAAGAGTTTTCATTGTTAACTTGTCATCCCAACATGCATTAAAGGAATGGTGCGCCCGGCAGGATTCGAACCTGCGACCCCAGGATTAGGAATCCTGTGCT
>CAYZMI010000091.1:0-4571 GCA_964479475.1 uncultured Rhodospirillaceae bacterium
GCGATACCCAAATGTTGTACCTGTGGATCAGAAAATGTCTGGTCCAACGAATAAATAGGCCCGCACGGCACACCACCTTCGTTCAGTAAAGCGACCCATTCCGAGCTGGTTTTAGTTTTGGTGTATTCAGACAGATCGGCATTAAGTTGATCCCGTTTCTCCAGGCGTCCATCTGCCTCCTTGTATTCCTCCCGTTCCAGCAATGCTTCCGCGCCAAGACCATTACACAGCCGGGTCCACATGGTCTGACCACCCGCGGCAATATTGATATGCCCGTCCTTTGTCGGAAATACGCCGGTGGGAGTCGATTTTGGATGGTTGTTACCGGCTTGTGGCGCCACATCTTGCTCGATAAGCCATCTCGCCGCCTGAAAGTCCATCAGCGCGATCTGAGATTCAAGCAATGAAGTATGCACCCACTGCCCCTTGCCCGTAACTTCTCGGTCCAATAGTGCGATCAACATTGCCATGGCGCAATTCATCCCGGTCGCCAAATCGGCAATTGCGGTACCTGCACGTACCGGCCCCTGCCCGGGCAATCCAGTAACCGACATAAAACCACCCATACCTTGAGCAATTTGATCAACGCCAGGCCGTTTTCCATAAGGACCATCCTGTCCGAAACCAGAGATGCTGCCGAGTACGATACGTGGATTGACCGCAGCTAACGAAGCGTAATCGATCCCAAGCCTATTTTTAACATCGGGCCGATAATTTTCGACGACTAAATCGGCGTCTTTGAGCAGCTTAAAAAAAATCTCTTTACCTTCATCATCCTTGAGATTGAGTGTAATTGAGCGTTTATTTCGATGCAGATTAAGAAAATCCGCTGACTCACGGCTTCCAGTATAGCCCTCATCCTGTCCGGGTTCTGGAGGCATTTCGATCTTGATCACATCCGCCCCCCAATCAGCAAATACTTTGACTGCCGTCGGTCCGGATCTAACACGCGTCAAATCGAGAACTTTAAATCGAGCGAGGGGTTGGGAAGTTGGGGCCATTACAATTCTCCTTTGCCGGCCATCACCGGCTCAAACCACTACAACAACCATACACTGCAATCTAGTGACGCCAAACCGTTGGGCAAGGAAAGCAACTCACGCCATTGGAATTGCGGTCAGTGCCAAATTGAGTCACGCTTTACGACTACTTAACCATAAAGGGATTTAGGCATGGGAATGCTGGTTGACGGGACCTGGACCGATGAAGATGTACGAAATACGGACAAAAGCGGTGCATTTCAGCGCATAGAATCCGGTTTTCGCGAGTTCGTCACTGTAGATGGTACCACCGGCTTTAAGGCAGAACCCGGCCGCTATCATCTTTATGCGGCACACAACTGCCCGTGGGCCCATCGTGCGGTCATGTTTCGCAAAATTAAGAAGCTCGAGGATGTGATTAGTTTGACTGTATCTGACCGGCCAAAGAACCATGGCTGGGGTTTTTCCGGGTTAGTCGATGTGACTGAGCCCACCACCGACGGAAATTACTATTTATATCAGGCCTATCAAGCCGCCACTCCTAATATCACCGCACGGGTAACCGTACCCACACTTTGGGATCGCCAAAATAAAACCGTCGTTAACAATGAATCCTCCGAAATTATCCGCATGCTAAACAGTGCCTTTGATGAGTGGGGAGATGACTCCCTAGATTTTTATCCTGAACCGCTGCGGCCAGAAATTGACCGCATTAACGACATTATTTATCCGGGCCTCAATAACGGTGTCTACCGTGCGGGTTTTGCAAGAACTCAAGAAGCGTACGAAGAAGCGGTGTCCCGCGTGTTCGCCACCTTGGATACTATGGAAAAAATACTAGAAAATCAGCGCTATCTGGTGGGGAACCGAATAACGGAGGCAGATTGGCGCGCTTTTGCAACACTGGTCCGATTTGATCAGGTCTACCATACTCATTTTAAGTGCAACAAAAGGCGCATTGCTGAGTATCCGAGCCTCTCCAACTACACGCGAGAGCTTTATCAATTTCCTGGTATTGCTGACACGGTAGATATGGAAGCCGTAAAGGACGGCTACTTCACTAATATGTTGCAAATCAACCCTACTGGAATTATTGCCATTGGCCCTGAATTCGATCTCAACGAGCCGCACGACCGGGACCGGCTGTCGTCGGCAGCGTAAACGACCCAACTTGTAGCCCCGGTTCGCCTATCTAATAAGGCGCTTGCGTGGTAAGCCATAGCAATGAGTTCTTCTCCTCCGCCGCCACGCTACATCTTTGCGGTCCTGGTGTCGGTTACTTTTATCGCGCCACTCGCAAACCATATGTTCCTACCAGCAATGCCGGTGGTGAAGGCGGATTTTGGGATTGGCAACGAGCTGGCCTTCGCAACGCTGTCTGTCACTATGATGACTATGGCCTTTGCCACGGTCGTCTACGGGGGCTTCGCGGACCAGTGGGGCCGCAAACGAGTTCTGTTGGGTGGTCTAGCACTATATACAATTGGTGCGGAGGTCTGCTGGTTCGCGCCGGACATATGGACCTTGTTATTCGGCCGAGTGATCCAGGGCGCCGGCGCAGGCTGCGGTATCGTGTTGGCCCGCGCCATAGCGCGGGACGTATACGGCATGGAGCGCATCTCATCGGTAATCGCCAATCTCACCGCAGCCTATGTGCTGGGCCCACTGATCTCCCCGACTTTGGGTGGATTTCTGATCGCCTGGGAGGGATGGCGGATGTTGTTTTTGGTGGTGACTGGAATGGGCTTAACACTCATCGTACTGGTCTATTTTAAGCTGCCAGAAACCCATTTCCCCGCCCAGACGCGCCAAGGTGCTCGCCACATAGTAGGCGGAGTAATGCGCAATTACAGTGAGCTAATGCGGGTCACTCGTTTTAATGCCTATGCCATCATGCCAGGCTTTATGTCCGGAACTTTCTTTTCTTTCGCCACCGCCTGGTCGTTCCTTGCAATAGAAACGCTGGGTCTAACGGCACAACAATTCAGCCTGTGGTTTTTATTTCTGCCGGCCGGGTTCATGCTAGGCAATATAATGTCCGGACAAATTGGTAACCGTGCTTCGATTACCTTCATGACCATCGGGGGAACATTTCTCAACATTGTAATCGTGCTAGGAACTTGGTTAGGCCATGAAATTTGGGGGCTTACAATTTGGCATATGGCGGTCCCCGGCTTTACCTTTGGCATCGCCCAGGGAATGTGTATGCCCTATGCCCAGACGGGCGCCCTGCGGGTCAATCCGACACTTGCCGGTAGTGCTTCAGGTGCGGTGGTGTTTTCTCAGCTTTTTTGCGCAGGTGCCGGCGAACAAATCATGGGTCTCATCGCCGACGGCACACTTTATCCGGTCCTTGTAGTGGCGGGTGGATTTGGTGTCGCTGCTATTTGTGCTGCTTTGGTCGCAGCGATTAGCCTGCGTAATAGCACATAGAAGTTTATGCCAGAGATAACTGGTCAAATCTCTCCTGTGGTTATCACATCTATAACTATGCGGAATAACTCTTCATAGTTTGGACTTATGAATACTATCGTTAAATTGGACTTGAAAACCCAACGCGATTAAACTGCTCAGATAGCGTTTTCCGTTTACATGTTATCAGGAAGTCGCCCATGAGTTTTTGGCCCGCCCCCCGCACGCGCGAACTCGCCGAACCGCTCAGACCGGTCATCGATCCGGCGGGATGGTATCCGGAAGACCTTGCGGCAAATGATGACTGGATTTATGAACTGACCGCGACGGAAGCCGACGAAGTACGTGCTACCGTCAATCAAATTGAAACCCAGGGGTTTGATATTCTCGACGTCAAGCGGGAAGACGTGCAAATGCCTAACCTCGATCGCACACTTGCGATACTCTATGACGAGTTAATAGAAGGACGGGGGTTTTTTCTATTGCGGGGTGTGCCGGTTACAGAATTTAGCCCTACGCAAGCCGCTACCGCCTACTGGGCAATCGGAACACGTATGGGCATTGCCATTTCTCAGAATAACAAAGGCCACGTACTGGGTCATGTGAAAGACTTTGGCGGCAACTATCATGCTCCAAATGTACGCGGCTACCAAACGAATGCGGGGCTTAACTTCCACTCTGATCAGTGCGATTACGTTGCACTTCTGTGTATGCACCCTGCAAAATCTGGTGGCGCTAGCCGAATTGCGAGTGGCGTAACCGTATATAACGAAATGCTTAAAACATTTCCTGAACTCGCCAAAGAACTTATTAACGAGTTTTATGTTTCCCGCCACGGCGAAACTTCGCCTGGTGAAGACCCTTGGTACAAACTGCCGGTCTATAGCTTCCATGAAGGGTATTTTTCGGGGCGGGGTGCTAGCGAACATGCTATTAAGGCACAGGACATTACGGGTGTTCCACCAATGACCCAACAACAACTTCTCGCGTTCAAGACATTCCGAGAAGTGGCAAATCAGTTCTATTTTGACATGGATTTTCGGCCCGGCGACATTCAGGTCCTGCATAACCATGTGACGCTGCACTCACGCACATCTTTCACAGATTGGCCCGACATGGGGCGGAAGCGTCATCTTATGAGATTATGGTTGACTGACCCTGATGGACGGCCACTTAGGG
>CAYZMI010000091.1:4671-8487 GCA_964479475.1 uncultured Rhodospirillaceae bacterium
CCAAAGCCGTAACAAATGGCGTTTGCGCGTCGCTTCCCTCCAATCTTCATACGGCTGGCGGGAATGAAGCGTTACGTGGCTATTCAGTATTTGTAAATCCCCTTGCTCAAATGGCAGATCGGCGGCAAGTTCTTTAACCAATTTCTGATATAGAGCCACGGCCTGACTACGCAAATGGTTCCATTTTTCTGCACCGGGTAAGTCTTGTGCTTTTCGCGTATGGGTCGAGGCACCTCGCGCACTGAAAAACCCGTCCTCAAAAGTGAAGATCGGCATTTTGTACCATGGATCTTCACCAGGCGAGACTTCCCCGTGCAGTGTCCAGTAAAACTCTTTGCACAGATCTTGGACGTATTCAGGGTTACATTTTAGCATCTCGTTATATAGGGTTACGGAGCTTGCCACGCGGCTCGCGCCACCTGACTTCGCTTTATTAAGACATAATAGTGCCACCATGTCGCACGGGTCGGTATGGAACGTCATCGCAGTTTTCGTCTGATAGCCACGCACGTTGGGGTCGTTATAATCCTTGCCAAGATCCATCACATGACCCAGTACGTGGCCTTCTGCATTTTGTGATAATGCCTTACCGAAGTAAGTCCCAATGCCCCATATCACTGCAGCCGCACGCGGTCGGCTGAGCTCGCTTACTGGCAGCCCACGCATCTGGACGAGACCCTTACCATTCTTTAACTCCTCATAAATGCCGGCAAAGGTAGTCGACGTCTTGGGTAGAGGAAAATCGTCACGACTGCAGTCGACTAGGTTTTTGGTGTTAAGCTCCAGATTGTTTGCTGCATCTAGTATCTCAGCAATCTCGCTATCAGAAAACCGGTATACCCAATCTTCGCTGGCAGTCATAGTAACCGCTTCCCATCCCGCTGGATCAATAACCGGTTTCAGAGATTGGGCTGGCTGCCGAATTTTAATCCCCATTTTTTCCTCATTATACCCTGAGTTCAGCAACCGCATTATGTCATATTGAAGGTTAATAAAAAAATTAAGAAGCTACCCTTTTATATCGCGCAAATTAATACGCGTAAGCCAAACAGAAGCTGAAAATATCACCGTGCCGCCGACCCAAGTCCAGAGATCAGGAATTTCAGCAAAAAATATGTAACCAAACAAGGCCGCCCAGATTAGCCGCGTGAAGTTGTAGGGCAGAACAACTGTTGCATCGGCCTCTTCCATCGAACGGTTGAAGGTCCGCTGGATAACTGCTCCAAGATAGCCAATCAGAACCAGCCAAAAGAGTTCTTCCCATGTTGGTGTCACCCACACCAAAAGTGCGGGCACGACACCTAAAACAATGTGAGAAACAAAAAGCCAAGCAGCAATAGTATCTCCGGAATCGTATTTCAATAACGACTTGATCATCATCGCGACTAATGAGCCTGAACAAACGGAAGCAACCGCTAACAACAAAGCAGGGTTAAATCCCGCCATGCCGGGCCGAATTACGATCAATGCACCAATAAATCCTGTCAATGCCGCGACCCACTGAACCAGGCTGGTCCGCTCCCTAAAAATTAGAATAGCTAGCACGGACGCGAGGATGGGCATCATAAAGGTAATAGCAGAAACATCAGCAACAGGCGCATACACCAATGCTGCAAACAAAAACCAAACGTTGGACGCGGACAAAACACCGCGAATTGCATGCTTGCCTATGTGGTTTGTGCGCATTGCGCCAAGCCCCACCTTCATGAGCCAAGGCAACATAAAGGCGAGACCAAATACATTTCGTGCCAGCGCTATCTCGAAGATGGGCAACCGATCTGCCAAATGATGTACAATGGCGATAGACGCGGAATAGCCGAATGCACTTACCAACATCCAATAAGCCCCGCGCATGTTGGGCGATAATGCTGTAAGTCGTTTCTTATAAGCTTGCCGAATAGACATGGGAGCGCACCTTGGCAATTTTGTTGTTTAAGGCACAAGGGGGGAGTTGATCAAATTTGTTCAACTATCCTTCTCAATTTATTAATTTACTTGTTTTCAAATAAGGCTCCCATGGACTAATGATGCGGCGCGACATAGAAACGGCGCTGGGGCTTGATATCAAGCCAAATTCCGAGTCAAATCGATGCCCAAAAAAAGGCCTGTTTTTGATGACCAAGCCTATTACAAATACCCAAAATCTTGGCGCCATTTTCGGCGGTCATGTTAGCTCAGACCGAACCGCGATCATCGACCTCACCGACGAAGCCGCTCCCCGGGAAATAAGTTACTCAATTTTGGATGAAATGTGCCAAGGTGTAGCTCGCGGGTTAACTACGGGCGGACTGATTAAAGAAGACCGCATTGGGATCCTTGGCCTCAATAGCGTTGAGTTCATCGCCGTACTATTTGGCGCCATGCAGGCCGGTATTGTCCCTGTTCCCATAAATATTAAACAACCTGCAGCCGGAGTGGCGGCCATATCGGAGGACGCAGGCGTCAAGATGATGTTCTGTGCTAACGCTCAGCGGCACCTCTGTCCGGAAGGCGTGCCAATTATCGAATTCAAACTTAACAGTCCTAACGGGTTCGATGCCTTTCTCGATCCTGGCCCATATGATCCTATCAAACCGGAAGCCGATGATGTCGCATTCCAAGTCTATACCTCGGGCTCTACGGGGTTACCCAAGGGAGTGTTGCTATCTCATCAAGCCCATATCTGGGTCAGCCATTCACTCGCAGAGAACCGAAAAATTAGTCCTGCCGATAGTTTATTGGTAGCCGCACCACTTTATCACAAGAATGCTATGAATATTGTCAAGTCGGGACTATGCGCCGGCGGGTCTATCGTACTGCTGCCCCAGTTCGATGCTGAGCTCTATATCCGGGCCGCGGCGCGCTACGGCGTTAAAGCGCTATCCGGCGTCCCGACCATGTACGCGCTCATGCTACAAGAGCGCGATTTACTTGAGCGATCAGACCTATCTTCGGTTAAACTACTAACACTAGGCTCAGCACCCACTTCAGACGCCCTATTTGATGCCTTAAGCGCAACATTTCCAAAAGCAGAAGTGCGCCTAAGCTTCGGAATTACAGAAAGCAGTCCCGTAATGTTTGGCCCGCACCCGGACGGTATTAAGGCGCCGCGCAACTCCATTGGCTGGGCATTGCCCGACACCGAGATTCAACTTATAGGGGGTAAAACGCCGGACCAGGGGGTTTTGAGGGTGCGAACCCCGGGGATGATGCTTGGTTACCACAATATGCCGGAAGAAACCGCCCGGCGCCTGAAAGACGGTTGGTTCGACACCGGCGATATTATTCGGCGCGATGCGGAGGGCTGGTACTATTTCGTGGGCCGGGTCGATGACATGTTCGTCTCGGGGGGTAACAACATATATCCAGGCGAGGTGGAATCAGTGCTCGAGCGCCATCCGGAGATATATCAGGCAGTTGTAGTTGCGGCACCGCACGATCTGAAAGATCAGGTGCCATTTGCCTTTGTTGTTAGAAAACCGGGTGGGCAACTCTCCGAAAAGACCGTCAAACAGCACTCCCTCCGGCACCTCCCTCCATCGCATCATCCGCGGCGGGTGTTTTTTCTCCAAGCGTTGCCGCTTGCCGGAACCAACAAGATAGATCGTCGGGCCCTTGAGCATTTAGCCAAGGAAGCCGCCCAACGGGTGTAATAGCTATACAAATGCAGTTACTTTCATACCGTGGGAATTTATGCTAGCTCCTGCACACGCTGCGTAGGGCCCGTAGCTCAGTTGGTTAGAGCCGGCCGCTCATAACGGTCTGGTCGTAGGTTCGAGTCCTACCGGGCCCACCACTCTTTTCCCACCAAAGATGGATGCATCCCCCAATTTTTCC
>CAYZMI010000092.1:0-4118 GCA_964479475.1 uncultured Rhodospirillaceae bacterium
TGGCTGTTGACGCCTGAATGGAAGCACATCGGAAGATCCAACTCTTCACCGAGTTTATAGAGTTGATCGAAGAATTCGCTGCCAACCCGGTAATTATATTCGATGGCGCGCAAAAATACCGCACAGGCCCCATTTTCCTTACAAAACTCCATCTCTTCTCGCAGACGGTGTGGCGAGAGTAGGGGTGCAACCATCGCCCAGCGCAGCCGATCGGGTGCCGCCTTAGTGATATCGGCAAGCCAGCGGTTGTAGCACTTTGCCATAGCCCATTCGACGGTCGGATCAGCTGTAAATGGGCGCAAATATAGTGTGGGATACAGCACCTGGACGTCAATTTCGAGTTCATCCATATGTGTCAGCCGCATGTCGATATCCGACATTTCGCGAGCTTCTTTTTGCGTGGTATTGCTGCCAACATTAAATGAGCGAGGCTGCAACTTACCGTCAACCACCCAATATTCGTTAAGCGTCTGGCCTTCAAATCCCAACTCGGCATTTCCCGATTCCCGCCTGGTAACGGGTATAGGCGTCAAGCGCGCATAATCCGGATCCATATAAGCAAACGTTGCCTCGCTTTCGATCACATGTGCATCGCAGTCGATGGTACCCATAGACTTCTCCATTTCTGTAGTAGTGCCGGTTAAAGCCGGTATAACGCGCGGGCGTTGTCTTCCAAAATCATAGCCGCTACCTCGGGAGTTACCTTACCGTCTGCACTAAGTTTACGCATCGCCTCAATCTCAGTAGAGGTGTCAGCGTGTCCGTAATCAGTGCCAACAACCAGCTGGGTCTCTCCAGCATATTTGATCACATAGTCAATATCGTCGGTAACCTGGCATGCAACCCAAATATTGTTGTCGGCCATAATGCTTTCCGACATCTCATCGCCACGACGCCGAAGACGAATTGAGAGATCATTTAGCGCATACGGAATCCACTGCGCGCTGACCTCAATAAACGCCCAGCGAAGCTTGGGAAACAAAGCCGGAATACCCTTGAAAAGAAGTTGGTGGAACGTAGCCACCAGAGGCAGTTTGGCCTTCGCGAAGCCGCTATCCTCGCGATACATGCCCTCCAAAAGAAAACTGTTGTTCCCAGCATGGAAACAGATCGGCAAATCAAGTGCTTCCGCCATTTCATAGATCTTGAAGAATTTCTCCGAGAACAGCGGCGTGTCGTGCTCGATGCCATGCATATATACACCGCACGCACCATTTTCCTTACCGAATTCTAGTTCTTCGCCGCATTTATCCAGATTTAGAAGATGTGGCATTACGACCCATCGCAACCGATCAGGTGCTTGTTTCCATATATTAACGAGCCAACGATTATAAGAACGGATGAGCGCGTATTCGACCTCGGGCGTCTGCGTCCAGGGGCGCAAAAATACCGTTGGGTAAAGTACCTGAACATCAATGCCGAGCTCGTCCATATGAGCAAGCCGACCGGGAATGTCCTCCATCTCGCGCGCGCCCTTAGCGGTATTGGCTCCTATATTGCCTTCCTTAGGCAGCATTCGATTGTCGAGAAACCAGAATTCACGTTGCAACACACCAACCTGGCTCGACACGGTCCGCTCGTCTTTGGACTGGACGACTAGAGGTCTATGTTTTTCAAATTCAGGGTCGAGAAAATCAAAGGTGTGTTCGCATTCGACTACATGCGCGTCGGCGTCAACCGATCCCATACTCTGCCTCCTATTAAGGGCGTTTCTTGTCTTTACCGCAGGATAATCTAGTCCGCTTTGCCGGTACAGTCAGTTGACCATGCTATTTGACGCACCATAGACTCCCGAAAACTAAATTGGGAGTTACCAGTGGCTGAAAAAACAGACTGCATCGTTATCGGCGCGGGCGTGGTGGGGTTGGCCTGTGCGCGGGCCTTCGCTATGGCAGGCCGTGAAGTAATCATCTTGGAGCGCGAGGATACATATGGCGTGCACACGTCATCACGCAATTCGGGTTGTATCCATGCAGGCATCAACTATCCACCAGGCAGCTTAAAGGCCCGGCTCAACTTGCGCGGCAAGGAACTACTCTATCAATACTGTCCTGATCATGGGGTCGGCCATAAGATGATCGGAAAACTAGTCGCTATCGTCGATCAAGAAAAAATCCCTGAACTGTTGGCATTAAAAGAAAAATCCCACTCGATTGGGCTCGCAGATATCTACATGGCCGATATGGCGGAGATCAAAGAGCTGGAACCCAATCTCAACTGTGTAGCCGCACTTTATTCCCCTACATCGGGCATCGTCGATCAGCCAGAACTTATGACAGCCTATCTGGGAGACGCCGAGGACCACGGTGCCGTGCTGGCTTTAAACGCGCCAGTGGAATCAGGCAAAGCAAGCGAGAAGGAGATCAGGCTCAACGTAGGTGGCAAAAACCCAATGGAAATCAGCTGCAATATTTGCGTTAATGCAGCTGGTCACGGTGCCACCAAGATCGCATCGTTGATTGAAGGCGTTAAAGCCGAAACCGTGCCCGAGATGATATTGGCACGCGGGCATTATTTTGTATTGCCAAGCAAAAAACCCTTTACCCGAATGATTTACCCGCTCCCTGACGAGCATGAAATTGCTATGCACATTAGTCCGGATATGGGCGGTATGGTCCGCATAGGGCCAGATACTGAATGGGTCGACGAGGTGGAATACACGGTAAGTCCGGACCGAGCCCAGTTCTTTTACGATGCGGCGCGCCGTTTTTGGCCTGAAATAGAGGACGGCGACCTAGAACCTGGCTATGCGGGTGTAAGACCTAAACTAACTAAGGAACGGGCTGGCGATAACGATTTCGTTATCCATGGGCCAGACGTTCATGGCGTTAATGGATTGGTCAACCTTTTCGGGATTGAATCCCCTGGCCTCACGTCTTCAATGGCGATTGCTGAGTATGTTCGCACATTAATTGAGGCGGATAATTGATTCACACCACACCCCCACCTGCCGCTGCAATTGCATACTAAACATGAACCTATAAAATAATTTGACGGAAAAAACCAAATGTCGGAGACCGCACTGCGTCGCCAAGATCGAATGATAGAAAATCTCAAAATCCTGGCGGAAGGTTGCCGCAAACACCCTGCCTATCGTGCCCGAAGGAGAGCGACGGGAAATTGCAGACCCTGCATCTGTATGTGGCAAGCGCGTAAAGTGCTAGATGAGTTGGACAGGGAGACCCACAAATTTTAAATATGGGTCATATGCTAAGTGCCACCGCGCGGCGTACGCCCGACCGTGAAGCAGTCGTATGTGGTGGCCAACGCCTTAGCTTTGATCAGTTAGATGCCAGAACCAGCCGCCTGGCGAGAGCAATGCGCGCCTTCGGACTCGGGCCGGGAGGCAGGGTGGCGCTGCATATGGATAACTCCCTTGAAGTGGTTGAGGTGATGGCTGCAGTGCTGAAGGTCGGTGGTATTTTGGTACCGATCAGTACTCGGCTCGCGGAGCCGGAAATCCGCAACATGCTCGAAGACATTGAGCCCGCGATTGTGGTCTACTCAGCGGATCGCCGAGATACGATATCTGACGCCGCAACAGGACTAAATGACACCTGTTTGATCGTAGCCGGCATGGCGCAAATCGGGGAGCATGGAATTGAAGCGTTGATCGACGGCGCTCCAGATGACCCGGTCCAAATAGAACCATTTTTCCCCGATGACGCGTTCTTGAACTTTACATCCGGAACCACCGGAAAACCCAAGGGCGCACTTGCTACCCACCGTAATTTGATAATCGGACTAGGCTGGTTGAATGCCACCGAATTTCGACTATCAGCACAAGACCGTACCTTAGTCATTACGCCCATGTCGCACCGCACCGGGATGGCCCGCATCGCTTCGTCATTCTGCCTAGGGTCAACCTTAGTCATTCAAGAAAGTTTCGATCCAAACGAAACAATGCGTCTCATAGAAACGGAGAATATTACGCATATCGGCGCAGTACCGACCATTGCACGCTTGTTACTACCAGCTATCGAAGCCAACCCGGACGCTTGTGCCGGACCGTGCACAATGCTTGCCACCGGCGAAGTATTTCCGGCGAGCCTAAAGGAACGCTTATTTGCCGCCATCCCACATTTGCAGCTCCATAGCTTTTATTCGATAACTGAGGC
>CAYZMI010000092.1:4218-8340 GCA_964479475.1 uncultured Rhodospirillaceae bacterium
GAAACCTAATCGACGACAGGTGGGCGGCGGTTTGACCATGGTCGTGCAGCCTCTAGCTCTGCACCAGCATTAATTAGTAGATTTTCAGCATGCCAAGGCGCAGCAATTTGAAGGCCGACGGGCATATTAGAGGCAGTCCAGCCGGCAGGTAAGGCCAACGCCGGATGGCCCGTGTGATTGAATGGGTGAGTATAAGGGTACCAATCGTGACGCGGCGATTGATAGTATTGGCCGTTGATCTCGACGGGATCCCAAGCGAAATGATCAGCGGCGATCGCCGGGCGAGTGAGCGAGGGTGTCATCAGCAAGTCGTGATCAGAGAATACCTTCTCGATTACGCGAAACATCTCTGCACGATTGAAAAACGCAGTTTCGAGCTCGCTCGCAGTAATGTCGGCACCCCACTCAATACCCATTTTAAGGGATTTATCGATTCGATCGCCGAACTCGGGCATCTTGTCAGCAAACGCTGCATGAGCAAGCGCGCCCGTTAAGGCGTAGAGGATCTCTACGGCCTTCGATAGATCTATCTCAATTTCGTGCACCTCAGCACCAAGCTCCCGAAATGCATCCACTGCCTGTTCGCAAATTGTTCGGGTTTCGTGATCAAGTGCCGCATTGCCAATCATGGGCGCCCAAGCAATAGTCGTGCCACTCATATTGCCAGTGGCCACTGCGTCCTGGGAATGGTCGCGCTTCTTTGCACCATATGACCAGGGGTCGCGTGGATCCGTGCCACCGCAGATCGACATAAGCAATGCGATATCGTCAATCGACCGCGCCATTGGCCCAATCACTGTCGTAGTATCGAAAAGATCGGGCGTCTCAGGGCAAGGAAACACGCCTAACGTAGGCTTTAAGCCACAAACGCCAGTTGCGCCAGCTGGAATGCGGACCGACCCCGCCCGATCGGTTCCAAGGGCAAGCGCGCCGCAGCCTGATGCCAGAGCGGCTGCCGCGCCACCTGACGACCCGCCAGGTGTTGTCTCCAAATTCCAAGGATTTAATGTCAGTCCCCAAATTGGGTTACTGTTTGTACCCTTGTGGCCACACTCGGCCATGTTAGTGATACCGAGCAAAATACCACCTGCCTGCTTAAGACGTTCAATCACCACGGTGTCATTTTCAGGCACATTGTGCTCAAACATTGGCGAACCAAAGGTAATCCGCATGCCGGCAACGTTAATCATATCCTTAACGGTATATGGAACGCCATGCAGAGGGCCCAATTCATCGCCGCGCTTCACGGCAAGCTCTGCCTCTTTGGCTTCGGCCAAAGCTTCTTCGGCTCGGATGATGGTAAATGCGTTAAGCACCGGCTGCATAGCGTTGATGCGCTCGAGTATCGTCTCCAAGAGCGCTACAGGAGACAGGGTCCCGGCAGCAATCCGGCGGGCCGCCTCAGCGCCGGAGAGAAAGCAGAGATCTTCTTGGGTCATGAGGCCTGCTCCAGATTGACGCGGGTCGATTCACCCTCCCAGAATACCACTCGGCGCTGAATTGCCCTTACGATCGCAGTCCCAACGACGCCCATCACCGCCAGGATAAAGACGCCTGCAAACATGTTGGATACAGTCAAGCTCACGGCTGCCGCATCAATCATGTGTCCGAGGCCGCGCTCAGATGCAATGAATTCGGCGACCACGGCTCCGATCAGCGCCAACACCACACCAATCTGAAGACCAGCAAATATCTCGCTTGCTGCCGAGGGTAACTTGGCGTTTAGAAATACGTAAGTGCGCGACGCAGAGAATGCTCGACAAAGATCGATCAATTCTGGATCCGTCTGGCGAATTCCCACGATCGTGTTAACGAACATTGGAAAGAAACAAATTAGCCCGACCATAATGATCCGCGATTCTATTTCATAGCCAAACCAAACGAGTATCAGGGGGGCAAGCGCTACCTTAGGCATCGACTGAAGCGCAACGACACAGGGGTAAACGAATTTATCAAAGGTTTTAGATTCGGCGACGGCAACCCCGATAAGAAATGCAATACCGCAACCTATAATGTAACCCAGAACTGTCGCCTCGGCGGTAGCCAAAAAATGGCTCATAAATTGGCCTTCACGAAACCCATCTATCATTGAGGTAACCACTAAGAGAGGCTCCGGAAGGATGTAATCCTCGATATCAAAGTGATCAATTGCAAGTTGCCAGACACCAACGACAAAGGCGACTGTAATTAGGGGGTAGATGGCTGTACGTAATTTATCACCCATGATTGATGTCCAGCTTCTAGGCTAAAGGTTAACTTGGAGTTCGGCTCTGAGCTCAGTGCATATGGAGTTGAATTCAGCACTTGCCATGGTAGAGAGATCCCGCGGTCGTTGGAGATTCACTCGATGCTCGCGAATGATGGAGCCGGGGCGTTGAGACATTACGGCGACCCTATCCGACAAGAACACCGCCTCAGGGATTGAATGAGTAATGAATAATACGGATTTTTCAGTCGTCATCCAAATGTCCTGGAGCTCGATCATCATGTGTTCTCGTGTCAGCGCATCGAGTGCAGCAAACGGCTCATCCATTAAAAGAACGTCTGGATCATGAATCAGCGCCCGTGCAATACCTACCCGCTGCTGCATGCCCCCTGAAAGTTCGTTAGGGTAATTTTCGATAAACTCGTAGAGACCAACGAGCTTAAGCAACTGTTCAGCGCGGGCGCGGGCAGTATCCTTATCAAGGTTAAGCGTTTCCGCAGGTAGTAGTACATTTTGCAAAACCGTCTTCCAGGGAAAGAGTGTCGGTCGCTGGAAGATAACCCCGACCTCGCGGCGAGGCCCCTGAACCGGGCTGCCGTCTAATATCATCGACCCGCTGGTCTGAGGAAGCAGACCAGCCGCCACCTTCAGAAAACTAGACTTCCCGCATCCGGAAGGCCCAATCAGAGAAAAGAACTCCCCGCGTCTTATTGACAAGTCGAGATTTTCGAGCGCGGTAATCGTCCCGCGGCGAGTTTGGTAAACTAAAGAGACGCCGCCTGCTTCAACGATAGCAGCGGCCGGATCTTCCGACCCGGCCGCTTGCGTGGTTGCCGTCTGAGGCACTCAGTTGGCCGACCTAGCCTTTGCTCTGACCTTGCTTTCGTCGAACGCATTGATATCGGCAATCAAGTCATTGGTATACATTTTGTCGATTTCGATATCACGCGTTTTAATCCAGCCACTTCCATAGTAGGCATCGACATAATACTGAAACGACTTACGCGGCCAATGACCAAGCTTGCCTACTGCTCCCTTGGAAGGGATATGCATGAACTTGAGCCGATTGTTTACCATCTTGATTGACGCAGGTAGTTTCTTTGCGGCATCACCCTTGGGCTTCATGTTGGGATGTTTGCGCCAGAATGCCTTAACACAAGCACCAGGATTTTCCTGACACGCGATTGAGGATTTAGCCATGCCCCGGGCGAACTTCACCAAAGTCGAACGTTTTTCCTTAAACAAGTCCCGGTGGGCCATAAACCCGTTGGTGAACAAATTATGGAATTTGTCTTTCACTGGCAGTCGGCGGATTTTGGTGCCACTAAGTTCAAGCAAATCGTGCCACGTATTGTTATAGTCAAGTGCCTGCACCCGATCCCGTTTGAGCGCTAGCCAACCCGCACCGAGGATGCCGACTGCAGCGAGTTCGACGTTCTTGCCTACTTTGAGCCCGGCGTCTGCAAGGCGCGCCTTGAGCATTGGAATAGTGCCCCAGGTGTGAGCACCAATACCCACTTTTTTGCCCTTGAGATCGGCAACCGTCTTAATGTTCGACGATGCAAGTACTGCAAGTTGCAAGGTCCAAGTGGGCATAATGTTATAATAGTAAACTACTGGGAGCCGCGTCCGACCAGGCTCATAGGACTTAAATAACGCTCCCGGAAGGGCCCATCCTATGTCGAGTTTTTTGGTAGCAACTTGGGGCACCATCTTGCCTGAGCCCTTGAATACGATAATGCGGAGTTTCATACCCTCGCTCTTGAAGAAGCCTAGTTCTTTACCAAAAGCGTAATAGCCAAGATCCGTCAAAGTCACGGGAATTGGCATGCCGACTCTTACGGTTTCGGCCGAAGCTGGTGTGGTCATTAAGGTCGCAAGCATTACTCCGACTAGCCCCGACACATTACGTCGAC
>CAYZMI010000093.1:0-1365 GCA_964479475.1 uncultured Rhodospirillaceae bacterium
ACCCATTCTTCCAGCCGCACCTACGACACCAATTTTCATGTCTCCCATTTCACATTCTCCACAGGAAATGACAAAGTCCTTGCAAAATCAGAATATCTCGACAGATAAGGAGCGAAAAGAGAAATGGTTTAGGATAATCAAATCGCCGATCTTGGGTTTTTCGTTCAATCCCTGTTGACCGTTTCAGATTGGAAGTAATTAGTCTGTCAGGTCCTCCCAAAGCTCTTTAGCACGGGCGAAAAATCCTTCCGATTCAGGGCTGGTGGATTTGCCGCTGCCTTTTTTTGCTTTTTTGATGGCGGCCTCGAATTCCCTGAGCTTAGCTTGCTGCTCCTTTGACAAATTCACGGGCGTCTCGACCCGCACGTCAATTATCATATCACCGCAATTCTTGGTATTGAGTACTGACATTCCCTTGCCACGCATACGTAGCCGATGCCCTGTTTGTGCGCCTGCTGGTATCGAAACCTTGGCCCGACTGCCGTCAATTGATGGCACCTCGACGGAACCACCAAGCGCTGCCGTTGTCATGGGAATAGGCACTTGGCAAAAAATATTGTTCCCATCCCGCTGAAATAGCGCGTGGGAAGCTACAGCAACGAATATATAAAGATCGCCTGGTGGGGCGCCTTTGTTACCGGCTTCTCCTTCACCCGACAGCCTAATCCGCATGCCGTCCTCCACGCCAGCGGGTATAGTTACGGCTAAAGTTTTTTCCTTCCGCACCGTACCGCCGCCGTTACAGGAATTGCATGGATTTGCGATTGTTTGGCCAACGCCACCACATGTTGGGCAAGTGCGCTCAATGGTGAAAAAACCCTGGCTTGCTCGGACTTTGCCGTGCCCCTGACACGTGCCACATGCGGATGGACGAGTACCTTTCGCCGCGCCTGAACCGTCACAGTCACCACAAACTACCGAGCTGGGGACACGAATACGAGTCTCACGCCCCTTGAACGCATCTTCGAGAGAAATTTCAAGGTTATACCGTAGATCGGAGCCCCGACCGCGACCGTCACTTTGACGCTGACGTCCGCCCATGAAATCGCCGAACATCTCATCAAAGATATCTGCAAAACCCGCACCTCCACTGAAGCCACCAGCACCGGCGCCACCATTCTCGAACGCCGCATGGCCGAATTGATCATATGCTGCACGTTTTTGATCATCTTTTAAGACATCATATGCCTCGTTAATTTCCTTGAATTTCTGTTCTGCGGTCGTATCGCCCTGATTTCTGTCAGGATGATACTGCATCGCCATATTCCGGAAGGCCTTTTTCAGATCAGCGTCGCTTGCATCTCGGGCAACGCCCAGGACATCGTAATAGTCCTGTTTAGCCATAACATGATCTCCGGGGTTGAG
>CAYZMI010000093.1:1465-3005 GCA_964479475.1 uncultured Rhodospirillaceae bacterium
TGTTCCTTGCCAGTCGCCTTGTCTTTGGCGCCAACATTTACGATGCTATTTGCATCAATGTCGAACGTCACTTCGATCTGTGGCAACCCACGCGGTGCCTGTGGAATACCCATCAGATCAAACTGACCCAAGATTTTGTTATCAGCGGCCATCTCGCGTTCGCCTTGGAATACTCGGATAGTTACCGCATTTTGATTGTCCTCGGCCGTGGAGAATACTTGGCTCTTCTTAGTCGGGATCGTAGTATTGCGATCAATCAGACGCGTGAATACACCACCCAGCGTCTCAATACCAAGAGACAGCGGTGTTACATCGAGAAGCAACACATCCTTCACATCACCGGTGAGCACACCAGCCTGGATCGCCGCACCAACGGCAACTACTTCGTCCGGATTCACTCCGCGATGAGGGTCGCGACCAAAGAAGGTCTTCACCGCATCGATGACCTTGGGCATGCGGGTCATACCGCCTACCAAGATCACTTCATCAACCTCACCTGCCGATAAACCAGCATCCTTGAGTGCTGCTTTACAAGGCACAATTGTGCGATCAATTAATCCATCGACCAAAGCTTCAAGCTTGGCCCGCGTTAGTTTGATGTTCAGATGTTTGGGACCACCTGCATCGGCCGTAATAAAGGGCAGGTTGACCTCGGTTTGCGTCGAGCTTGATAGCTCTACCTTAGCCTGTTCGGCCGCATCTTTAAGACGCTGTAGGGCAAGTTTATCATCTCGCAAGTCTATAGCTTGTTCTTTCTTAAATTCATCAGCGAGGTATTCGATGATGCGGTGGTCGAAATCTTCACCACCAAGGAACGTATCGCCATTCGTGGATTTCACTTCAAACACACCATCGCCGATCTCAAGCACGGAAATATCGAAAGTGCCGCCGCCAAGATCATAAACCGCGATGGTTCCGGACGCTTTCTTGTCTAATCCGTAGGCTAATGCCGCAGCAGTGGGCTCGTTGATAATACGAAGAACCTCAAGACCTGCAATCCGGCCCGCATCCTTTGTTGCCTGTCGCTGTGAATCGTTGAAGTAGGCGGGGACCGTTATTACTGCTTGAGTGACATCTCCACCGAGATGTGCCTCGGCCGTTTCCTTCATCTTCATCAGAATGAAGGCGGATATTTCACTGGGCGAATATTTTTTATTGTGCGCCTCAACCCAAGCATCACCGTTATCCGCTTTGATGATCGAATAAGGTACTAGCTCCTTGTCTTTTTCGGTCATTGGATCGCCGTAAGTACGCCCAATCAACCGTTTGATAGCAAATAATGTATTTTCGGGGTTGGTTACAGCTTGACGTTTTGCAGCTTGTCCAACCAGTCGTTCGCTGTCCTCGGTGAAAGCAACCATCGAAGGAGTGGTGCGGGCGCCTTCAGCATTTTCTATCACCCTCCCTTCACTCCCTTCCATAACGGCGACACAGGAGTTGGTTGTTCCTAGGTCAATTCCAATTACCTTGCTCATGGCTACCTCTTCTACATGGCAAATACTCACAGCCCAGTATTGGCGCTGATAGCATTCCCGTTAAA
>CAYZMI010000093.1:3105-8171 GCA_964479475.1 uncultured Rhodospirillaceae bacterium
TGGATGATATAACCATCCTCAACGACTTGAATAACTGTACCAGAGTCGACCTCGTCAGAGGGCACTTCGAATAAGGCCTCATGATGATCATGATTAAATTTTTCACCCATCGGGGAGATTTTGATGATGCCATGCCTCTCTAACTTACCTAAAAGTTCCCGCTCTGTAAGTGCAACTCCCTCTAAAAACCCTTTAATAGAATCATCTTCCTCGTCGAGCGAGGCGGGTACTGCATCTAAAGCGCGGCGCAGATTGTCGGCTACCCCTAGCATATCCCGTGCAAAATTTGTGGCTGCATATTTGTTTGCGTCTTCCCGATCGCGTCTTGCCCGGCGAATTAAATTTTCGTTTTCGGCTAAAGATCGCAGTAATTTGTCTTTTAGTTCAGCAAGCTCTTCTTCTGGAGTTTTATTTCCTTCAGGTGCCAGTGATTCATTCTCGACATTGGTTTCGTTTTTATTGGACGTTACCTCACTGTCGGAAATTGCCAATGTATCATCCGAACTATCAGATTTAGGATCGGGCGAAGAATCTTCTTGCGTATTTGTTTCTTTGTTTTCGTTTTCCGTCATCATATCTTTCTACTTAATAAGCTAACCAATCAAACGGCTCACAACCTTCGCCGTATAGTCAACTATTGGGATAATACGAGCATAATTAATTCGCGATGGGCCGATAACTCCGATAGCACCCACAATCTCACCTCGTGAACCAGAAAATGGTGCCGCAACCATGGCACATCCAGCCATATTAAAGAGGTCGTTTTCAGCACCAATAAAAATTTGAACACCCCCCGCGGTCTTGGTGAGATCAAGCAGCCGAGAAATGTGATCGCGCGTATCGAGGGCGTCAAAAAGCGAGCGTACTCGTTCAAGATCAGCAACTACGCTGATATCATCAAGCAGGCGTGCGTGCCCCTTGATGATTAGCGAACCCTCATCGCCGTCACCGGACCAAGTCGCAAGCCCGGCTTGAACTAGCTTACCAGTTAATGCATCGATCTGGGCGCGGTGATCCTTAATTTCCGTTTGGATACGGCTGCGCGCCTCATCAACTGTACGTCCAACCAAACGCGCATTGAGGTAATTAGCTGCTTGCACCAGGGCGGATGGGGGGGTACCGACAGGCAATTCAATAATCCGGTTCTCCACAAATCCATCCTCTGCAACCATTACGACAAGTGCCCGACCGTCGCCCAAACTTACAAATTCGATATGCTTAAGCGCGCGATCATTCTTGGGCGCAACGACTAAACCCGCACAGCGGGAAAGACCAGACAAAGCCGATGTTGCTTCTGCTAGTGCATCATTGACAGTTTTTCCAGCCGCCGTGCACTGGTATTCGATGTTTTCTCTTTCTTCGTTAGTCAAACTACCTAATTGTAACAAGCCGTCGACAAAGAGGCGCAAACCCTTTTCTGTCGGCAATCGTCCTGCTGAAGTGTGTTGCGCGTAAAGCAGGCCCATTTCCTCTAGATCTGCCATAACGTTCCGGATCGTCGCAGGTGAAAGCGGCTCAACAAGCTGACGTGACAAGGTGCGCGAACCCAGCGGTTCACCGTTTTCCAGGAACGACGACACAATTTCGCTGAACACCATGCGAGACCGTTCGTTTAGTTCGCCAATTATGCCGTGCGGGGCCGTATTCATAAAGCCTGTCCGATTTTGTTGGGAATGTAGTAACGCCACCGACCGCGGTCAATAAGTCTAAATACTTTCCGAAATAACACACCCCTGGACGGGAGCCTAAGCCAGGGCTAGCTTGCCCTTAATATAACCCGCTAATAAGGAGCGCCTTCAATATGAGTAAACGCCCATCAGGACGGGCCCGGGATGAAATGCGAACAATCACTTTGGAGCCTGGCTTTAGCGCTTATGCGGAAGGGTCCTGCATGATCCGCTTTGGCGGTACACATGTACTTTGCACGGCATCAGTCGAGGACCGCGTACCACCATTTTTGCGAAATAGCGGAACCGGTTGGGTCACCGCGGAATATGGCATGCTGCCGAGATCCACTCACACCCGCACGGATCGGGAAGCGGCGCGCGGAAAACAAAGCGGTCGGACCCAGGAGATTCAGCGTTTGATTGGACGGTCATTGCGTGCTGTTACCGATTTATCAGCAATTGGGGAACGCCAAATTCGTGTCGACTGCGACGTCATCCAGGCAGATGGGGGTACGCGCACCGCTGCTATCACTGGGGGATGGGTAGCACTACACCTGGCATTTTCAAACCTAGTAGAGAAGGGCGCACTGAGTGCTCTTCCGTTTAGCGATTCGGTTGCGGCCATTTCCTGTGGCATTTGCGGAGGCGAAACAGTTCTTGATCTCGAATATTTGGAAGACTCATCGGCGCAAGCGGATACAAATTTCGTTCTAACTGGTAGCGGCGGCATAGTAGAAATTCAGGGCACAGCGGAATCAGAACCATTTAGCCGAGCACAGCTGGACGAACTAATGGAGCTTGCCCACCTAGGTGTAGCCGAATTGACGACGTATCAACGAAACGCTGTTGGTATCAGCTAATTTAAAGCGACAACATGCCTAACACCCCGCGTAAATTCCGTGAAAATGTGCTGGTAATCGCTAGCCACAACCCTGGAAAGGTTGAGGAAATTTCTGATCTATTAGGGCCGTTTGGTATTAAGATTATCTCCGCCGCAACGCTCGGGTTGTCGGAACCCGCAGAAACAGGACTCACTTTTAAGGAGAACGCTGTACTCAAAGCACAAAAAGCCACTCGAGTATCAAACCTTGCATCTTTGGCTGACGATTCAGGGCTTGCAGTAAGCGCTTTGAATGGAGCGCCCGGTATTTTTTCCGCTCGTTGGGCCGGGCCGAACAAAGATTTCCAAGGTGCCATGCAGCGCGTCGAGAATAGAATCACAGGGCAAAGTAATCGCCACGCTAAATTTGTCTGTGCTCTGTCTTTATGTTGGCCCGATGAATATTGTGAAACTTTCGAAGGGGAGGTGAATGGATCCATCGTGTGGCCACCGCGCGGCAAACTCGGTTTTGGTTACGACCCAATATTTCTTCCCGACGGGAATACAGAAACTTTTGGCGAAATGGACCCAGATTGCAAACACGCGATGAGCCACCGAGCAGTAGCGTTTAAAAAACTCGTCAACGCCTGCTTTATCGGCGAATAAGATGCCCTCAAACGCACGTGATCTGGCGGTCTACGTTCACTGGCCCTTTTGTCTTTCAAAATGTCCTTATTGCGATTTTAATAGCCATGTCACCGAGACCCTCGACCATGTTCAATGGCGGGAGGCGCTGATATCCGAGTTAGAGTATTACGCGGCACAACTCCCCAAAAGAAATGTTGCAAGTATATTTTTCGGCGGGGGCACGCCCTCACTAATGGCACCTGCCACCACAGCCGCGTTAATCGAAACGGTTGGTAAGCATTGGACAACCGACAAGAATCTTGAAATTACGCTGGAAGCCAACCCCACTTCAGTAGAGTCAGCCAAGTTCAAAGAGTTTAGAGCAGCGGGTGTTAACCGCGTTTCCATCGGTGTTCAAGCGCTCGACGAAGATGCGCTTCAATTTCTTGGACGCAGGCATAATAGCTCTGAGGCCATAGAGGCGGTAACCATCGCGGTAGAAATATTTGAGCGAGTTTCACTAGACTTAATATATGCGCGCCCAGGACAGACTATGCACGCGTGGCAGCGCGAACTAGATCGAGCCCTCGATATGGCGACCAGCCACCTTTCGCTTTACCAACTGAGCATCGAAAGAGGAACGCCATTCTACACAGCTGAACGGCGGGGTGAATTTCGAATACCGAATGAGGACCTAGCGAGTGATTTATATGAGATGACCCAATCAATTTGCGAAGAAAAAGGCTTGGCAGCGTATGAAATCTCCAATCATTCAACTCCTGGAAACGAATGTCGTCATAATTTGGGTTACTGGACGGGCCAGGACTATGTGGGAATTGGACCCGGAGCACATGGTCGAATCTCCGTCGATCAAACCATTTATGCAACAGAGCAGACACCGAGGCCTGACCTTTGGCTTGCCGCAATAGCGCGTGACGGCCACGCAACACGCCACCGAAAAGCTCTGAAGGGATTGACGCGCATTGAGGAGGTCTTAATGATGGGTCTACGCTTACGAGAAGGATTGACACGTAAAGATTTTCATTTAGCGACGAGCCAGCAATTCGAGGACGTATTAGAGCCTCGACGCTTGCGCCCTTTGATCAACGCCAATTATTTACAGCTAGATGAATTAGGACTACGCACCACTCGGGCTGGCAGAATTCGCCTTAACTCGATACTTACCGCTTTGTTAGCATGATAATTTTTGCACTCGTTACAAAAATTTTAGTTAACAACTGTGCCAAATGATTGTGGCGCATTACTTAAGACTAGATTTTGGTCTGGTTGCACTTCGAAGACTTCAAATTGATGTTCTACAAGACCATTGGACCAAAGACGAAACAATCCGGCGCTGCCAACAAATCCATTTGGCGCAGTGAGTGCAGCTAAATCAAAATTGGACTTACCGTCGCGCGCTGAAAGTACAGCGGCCATCGCCGTGGCATCGTAAGCGAGAGATGAAAGAGCGTGGGGTCTCTGGGCATAAATCTTTTTGAACCGTGCCGCAAATTTAATAGCCGGCTCTCGCGGTGAATTAGCATACCAAGCACCAGCGAGCGCAGGCTCTCGACGGATCGAACGCGATGACCAATCCTCGATGCCAAGAACGCGCACCCGACGAACATCAATATCGTAGTAAGGCAAAAGGGGTGCTATCGCTTTTAGTGCTTCCCCGGTTTCAAGTAATAGAACCGCATCAAAATCCACATCGCCAAGAGTTTCTAATTTTAGTAACCGATTAAGGGCCTGGCGCGACACTGCATCGTACTTCCCGTAAAGAGAATTCCGTTTTTGGCGGAGCGCGGCCCGCCTAACATAATATTTTCCTATACGTTTGACCGCTTCCGCTGCGCTTTGGGGGGCCACATCATATCGCTCAACGCGGACAACGGTCATGCCAACTTTGGCGACCGCATCAATAAATGCTTGTCGAGCACTATCTCCATAAA
>CAYZMI010000094.1:0-8117 GCA_964479475.1 uncultured Rhodospirillaceae bacterium
TTGCCCTTTAATTCATTATGGATGAACGTCTTCAGTGAACCAATCGGTGGGCAGTTCGTTTCCCAAACCGGCCTCTTTTGCTTTACGATATGCAAGACCTGCCGCTGCCGCAAATTGAAGGCCCAATCCCATGTCATTAATGAAAGAGGTAATTTCATCATCAGATGCGCGACCTTGGGCCTCTCCCATAATCATTTCTGGGAGTTTGGGACAAGAATCGTAATCGAACGTACTTAGTGCTGCCCAGCCTTTACCCGCCCGACGGTCAGGCGGTTCGAGTCCGTCAGCAGTGACTGTATCGGGCCTCTGCTGACCAAAATGAAGACCAACACGCGAAGATTTAAATAGCGCCGCTTCCTCAATTTCCGGCATTTTAATTGAGCTCACATGAAGTCCTGGCCTTAACCATTTTTCGAAGAAAACTGCTTCGATACTATTTGTAGCACACATAACTATGTCGACATCGGCAGCTGCGTCGTCTGCAGAGCCGACGGGCATTACTTCAATTCCGAGTGTATCAGTCATTTCTTGGGCAAAATTAAGTCTGTTTCTTTCGTTAGGGCTGTAGCATTTAATAAAATCGATTGAGCGGACCGAACATGCTGCCATAAGCTGGGTTACGGCCTGCCAGCCTGATCCCAATATACCAATCGATTTTGCATTTTCTCGTGCCATATATTTGACGCCAAGACCATTGGTCGCTCCAACTCGGGTTCTTTGGACCACGCCATCCGGCATTATTGCGAGGGGTTCGCCATTCTCTGTACTAAACAGTAGAATAAGCCCAACCCAACGGTTGTTAGGTGCAGCAGGCACCTTGACACGTCGCAAATTTCCTTCAACAAGGGGCCATGTTACGATATCAGAGTTTAGTCGGACGGCGCTTACACCTTGATTAGGAATTACTCCATCCATGGTTTTAAAACCATAGATTGCATCTTTTTTCGAATGGGGAACGAGAGAGTCGGAACGTCGTCGTGTTACAGCGGTACCCGAATGTAAATCCTGATAGGCATTTTCTAAAATCGCAATACAATCTGGCATCGTAAGGACACTGTCGACCTCGTTATTAGACAAAATCAGTGTCATTATTTGCTTCCTGTTCCGATAAAACCCTTAATTGGATCTGAAAGTAGGAATGTCAGAGGCACGGTTTTAACCGCTCCTCAGAAATTTGGTCTGCTCGTGTAGTATCTGTTTATGCTGGTTTTGTTCTCGATATTACGTCCGCATGCCGAATTTTTCGAGTAATGCACGCGGATCTTCTTCAGGGTTATAACCCTCATACGGTTCGAGTTGCTCATACCAGGCAGCACCCATTGCTCTAAGTATTCGATTATGTACCACTATAATTCGTGCTTGATTATTCGGGTCGGTATTAAAATGTTTATGTTCAACATAAGGAGGAATGTAAACGAAATCGCCCTTTTTCCATTCAAACTTCTTTGGTTCCTCCTGCCAAGACCATGTGAATTTGATATCTACGTCAAAGTCAACGTCCCAATGTAGATCATATCCTTCGCCTTCCGCTACAAAGAAGACCTCTTCCGCCAGGTGACGATGTTTACCGGAAGCTTGTCCGGGCGGAAGAAACTGCATGTAAATATCGACGCAATTTTCTACGGTATTCAGTTTTTCATGGATCATGTGTTTGAGAATTCCCTGTGGAGAATTCTCAAATGGCATGTCGGCCGCTTTAACTATTTTCAGTTTGTCGCTGTAATATTCTTCCACATAAGCGGCAGTTTCCGCGAGGTTCTCGCTGTAAAATTTACAGATTTCGTCGCCTTTAACGATTGTTTCACCTTCGTCCACTTCTCTCTCCTAAATATTCGTAACCAAGCCCTCGGAGACTTTAGTAGTCGCCAGGCGGTTCATAATTCTCTTGACCCGCAATTGCATCTTTGGGTGGCATCTTGACATTTTTTTGGAACACCATGTGCATGAACAGAAATAGCGGTTTCGCCTTCATGACCAAAACAACAAATTCTTCATCAGGACTATTGTTAAAATGTTGATGTACACATCCGTTTTCCACGATCATGCAGTCGCCAGCTTCTGCGTCAATCCGGTTGCCATCGTGAACGTCATAGCCGACGCCTCGCAAAATATAGAACACGGCGCTGTTCATGTGGCCATGTTTTTGTCCAAACCCACCTGGTGAAAATGCATTTATATGCGTTTCTATGGACTGCGCGATTTCCATGTTTTGCGGGTTTATCACAGATTTATCAAACATCTGTGGCCCCCCTTTCCACTGGAAGTCCAAACTACTCCATACACGAGGTTGGTCATAAACGCCTTGCTTCATCTCGCCGTAGGTGCCTTCCAAAGCGCGTACGAATGTTCGCTTTTTGACCCAACGCTCCCAGACTACTTCTGGCCTATTATGTCCAACACCTGCTTCGGCAGTTGTTGTTTCTGAGCCTCCTTCGGCCATGGCGCTCTCCTCTATAAATTATCTCGGAGCAATTATAACAATACTCATGTCGAGCTTTTTATGACGCTTTGTAATGTACAAAACATTCTCAATTTGATTGTTGATTGGGTATAAAATGCGCTTACCTAACTGTCAAGAAGACCACTAGATATTGAGCGTATCTGAGATAATTCGTAAATTGCGGTAACCAATCTATAACAGCCATACCTTTAGCGTCAGATTTGAAATTACAAGGAGCCAATTCAGTAGGCATTAAGGGATTAGTTTCTTTGTCAGTAGACTAACTATTCTGAATCTCCGACAAACGCTTCGCGGCGTATGTGGGGTATACGTCAGCAAGGTGTGGCCAAACCTCGTTCCGCAGGCAGGACAATTCACTCGCAGTCGGAGGGCGGGTCTCGCGCAGCTCGGGTGACGTGCTGTACGTAAATCCCGTATTTGCAATGATGCTTGCGGTTGTCTCACCTGGGTGAATATTAGTCAGTACAAATTGTTTTTTATGACAGTCAAATAAAAATACTGCTCGATTTGTAACCAATGCTTTTGGTCCTCCCGGTCGGTAAACGCCCTCAGGTCCACTTCCTGCTGCAGTAATAAAATCAACTTTGGGAACTAGAACACGTTTGCTGTGTTCCTCACGAAATAGAATGACTTTGGGTATCAAGCTATAAAGGTATGGTGTACCGAAGCTACCTGGAAATCGCATACGAGACCTTGGATAACCACCTGTCCCGACAAGATTTACATTACCTTGTCCATCAATTTGTCCCCCGCCCATGAAAAATGCATTAATTCTACCTTGCGCTGCACGGTCAAAAATTTCCGGACCACCATCGTTGAATGGTCCGTACCCATTCGACCCAAGAATCATGGGAATTATTTCCCCCTTTGATCGAATGCTTGCGAGAAGCGCCGCTGCGCTTGGAATCGGTGATGCCGCACCCGTAGCCACAGTCCGAATATCCGTTAAAAGGTTTGACAAAACGCATATCAAAAATTCGTACTGTTTAAATTGCATAATTTGTTATTTTCTATTTTCTGACAGTACAAAGTTATCCAAATATTTTTGAAAACCTCTTTTCGACTTTGCCTGTGAAGCGTAAACCTTGAGATGGTCTGCGTCCGGCGCGTAACGATCCGACAGGCCCAACGGCCAACACCCCCTATTAACAAATGCTGTAGCGCCAATATAAGTTGCACCGATGGTTCCTGCTGCATAACGTTCGTCGACGGCCAAATTTACATCGACAAATTCTTCAATCGTTACAAGAGATGTTTGGGAAGCGTGCGCCATAATTACCAATTCTCGCTTGTTTCCAACCCAGACATTGCCATATGAATCACCAGCTTTTGCATGGAATAAAGCGATTTCTGGTTTGATAGAGGGTATTAAAAGAACCGGGTCGGAAGACTGTGAAAATGGGTTGTCCAAAATGCGCCAATCATCGCGATAAACCTCTAAATCGCTGCCCAAAATGCCTCGTAGTGATGTAAAGGGACTACCTTTTTCTGCGGCTTGTAACGCCGCATATATTGCTGGGCAGGTTGATTCCACTATTTGCAACGAACCACTTTGTATGGCATCACGAAATCGGGGGGCTAGACCAAATTCGCTCAATGTGACAGCGCCGCATTCGATCGAAGTTACACACCCTGCGCCGATCAATAGGTCGGCTTGGAGACCGCTTGTCGGTACACAAAGTATGCGAAGGTCTCTCGTGCCTTGACAAATAATTTCTTTCGTTGCTGCCATTGCGACGCCACTTTCATCTTTGGGAATCGCTAAATGGCATCCGTCGCGTATTCGACTGGCTAATTCGTCCAGCGACACGGCATTTAAAACATCTAAAATTTGTTCCTTAGGCATGGGCTCAAACTAAATTTATTGGTTCCGCCAGGTGGGCTAACTTTAAAGGCCACTGAATCTGCCGTTGCACGACCCCCCTCGGGTGCGGTAAGTACGCAGTTAGTATCCTGAAGATATCACGTTTTACGGGTGTGGCTTCCCGTTAAATGTGTGCACAACAATTTGATTTGGAGGCACAAATATGAAGCCGCCGGTCTTTTCCTATCATGACCCAACCACCGTAGAAGACGCTGTCGCACTTCTTTCACAGCATGAAAATGCGAAAGTATTGGCTGGCGGTCAATCGCTGATGCCAATGCTAAATATGCGATATGTGTTACCAGATCACGTTATCGATTTAAATCGCGTTGAAGGCCTGTCGGGTATTCAGGAACATAACGGTATTCTGGAAATAGGTGCGATGACGCGTCAACGTGATCTAGAATTTTCCGATCTTGTTGCGAGCCATTGTCCCCTTATGGCTGAGGCTCTACTACAAGTGGGGCATCGGCAAACACGAAATAGAGGGACTATTGGCGGATCGCTATCGCATTTGGATCCGGCTGCGGAGCTGCCGGCTGTTTGTGCGGCCACCGACGCAATTGTTACTGTCCAAGGGTCCTCTAGGAAGCGAGACATACCGTTTGCTGAATTTCCAGCAGGTTATATGACGCCTTCTATTGAGCTGGATGAAATCGTCATTGGTATTCAAATTCCTTCCTGGCCAATCGGACATGGATACGCATTTGTCGAATTTTCACGCCGGCATGGTGATTTTGCGGTGGCATCTTCGGCCGCACTTCTCGAAACAGGGTCGGATGGTAAAATTACTCGTGCATCCCTAACAGTAGGTGGTGTTGGAGCGGCACCCGTCCGAATGAATGGTATAGAAGATGCGCTAATTGGCCAAACTGGAGACGAAGAAAAGTTGCGTGAATTGTGCGAAGACTGCCGAGATATTGATGCGTTGGGTGATGTCTATGCGTCAACCGAATATCGTCAACATTTGGCAACGGTGATGAGTCGGCGTGCCCTAGTTAAGGCATACACACGGGCAACTGGCACAGTGTGAAAGGGGGTTAGATATGGCAGAAACTCGACAAATTGCAGTAACGATCAACGGAAAATCCTATGAAGAAGAAGTCGAGGTCCGTTTTACTCTTGCCGATTTCATGCGCCAGCAGTTGGGGTTAACAGGCACCCATCTCGGTTGTGAGCACGGTGTCTGCGGCGCCTGCACAATTTTGTTTGATGGACGTAGTGCGCGGTCTTGTTTGTTGCTCGCGGTTCAGGCTGATGGTCATGAAATATTAACTATTGAGGGTATTGCGCCATCGGAGGATGAATTACATCCTTTACAGGAAGCCTTTCGCGATAACCACGGGTTGCAATGTGGCTTTTGCACCCCAGGCATGTTGACAACCTTGTTGGAATTTCTTGACGATAATCCCGATCCTACCGAAGAAGAAGTTCGTATTGCTATAAGCGGAAATCTTTGCAGATGTACAGGATATCAAGGGATCGTGGCAGCGGCACTTGATGCTGCCGGGCGTCTAAAAGCAGAAAAGGGTGCGTAATTAGCGTGAATAGCCGGAAAGTTTTCGGTGTTAGTACAAAAAGGCTGGAAGACCCCGATCTTATTACCGGTAATGGCCAATTTATTGATGATATTCATTTTCCTGGTTTAAAGCATGCGGCATTTTTGCGCAGTCCGCATGGTCATGCCCTAGTAAAAGAAATCAAAAAGGAGACAGCGTTAAAAATAGCGGGTGTTCATGCTGTTTTTACGCTGTCGGATTTCAGACCACACTTAGCAAATGAACGATTGATCGTCGGATTGCCAAGTTCGGCATACCGACAAGATATCAATAGACCCGCACTGGCTAGTGAAGAGGTGGTGCATGTGGGAGAACCCATAGCGATTGTAATTGCCGACTCACGATATATTGCGGAAGACGCGGTCGCGCATATTGATATAGAATATGAGTTATTACCGGTTGTTTCTGATTGTGCGACCGCATTAAAGCCCGACGCACCTACCACGCATAAGAATTCGCCAAATAATATTCTTGCCGAATTTGATGTTGGATATGGGGATGTCGACAAAGCATTTAATGTTGCTCCGCATATTTTTCGTGAAAATATTTGGCAACACCGCGGCGGTAGTCATTCTATTGAAGGACGGGGTTCGGTTGCATCATTTGACGAATACGAAGAGCAGGTCGTTCTCTGGACGTCTACTCAGGCGGCTCATACAGCAAAAAGTGTTTTGGTTGATATGCTGGGTTGGAGTGAAAATCGTATACGGGTAATAACTCCGGATGTTGGAGGCGGATTTGGGCCTAAAGTAGTTTTTTATCCAGAGGATGTTGCAGTGGTTATGGCCGCAATATTATTGCGACAACCTATAAAATGGGTAGAAGACCGTCGTGAACATTTTGTTGGTACCACACAGGAACGTGATCAGTATTGGGATGTGGAAATCGCCTTGGATGAAGATGCGACGATCCTCGGCATCCGTGGGTCGCTCATTCATGACCATGGTGCCTATACGGCTCGCGGAATAAATCTGGCGCAAAATTCTGCTGTAGTTGTTCCCCTTCCTTACAACGTCCCAACTTACCATTTGGATGTAAAGCTTGTGCTTACCAACAAGGTACCGGTAACACCGGTTCGTGGAGCGGGTCATCCACAGGGTATTTTTGTCATGGAGAGGTTGCTTGATCGTGCAGCTCAAGAGTTCAACCTAGATCCTACTGAAGTTCGTTACCGTAACCTCGTTCAAGGCGAAGATATGCCGTGTGAGAAGCCGATTAAAGCGCGCAATGGATTGCCTGTTGTGCTCGATAGTGGGGATTACCCCGCCTGCATGGCTAAGGCTTTAGATGCAGCTAATTACGGTGGATTTTTAGAGCGACAGGGACAGGCGCTGGGTGAAGGACGTTATATTGGTATTGGCGTAGCGAATTATGTGAAAGGAACAGGACGAGGTCCCTTCGAATCCGCAACTGTTCGAATTGGACCATCTGGTAAAATTTTGGTTTATACCGGGGCCGCCTCAATGGGCCAAAGTACGAAAACCATGATGGCCCAAATTGTCGCCGAACAGCTTGGAGGTGACATGACTTCTGTGGAAGTCATTACGGGAGATACAGCCGGTGTACCCATGGGCATTGGCGGATCAGCTAGCCGCCAGACAGTAACCGTTGGAAATTCTGTACACCTAGCCGCTATTTCAGTTCGTGAAAAGGCCTTCAAAGTTGCCGCTCACATGCTTGAAGCTTCGGAAGACGACCTGGAATTCGTGGACGGCGAAATTCGAGTTAAAGGTGTGGCGGAGCTAAATATATCACTGGGTAAGGTCGCCCATGCGGTAGGTGGGACGCCTGGCTTTGCTCTGCCCGGTGGGATAGAGCCTGGCATGGAAGCAACAAAAAATTTTGTTATAGACGAATTGGCTTTCGCAAATGGAACGCAGGTCGTTGAAGTGGAGGTTGACCCCGAAATTGGTGAGGTGTCATTTCTAAACTATGTCATGGTTCATGACAGTGGTGTGATTATTAATCCAATGATTGTCGACGGCCAAGTAATTGGAGGCACTGCTCACGGTATTGGTAATACTTTGTATGAATGGATGGGATACGATGAAAATGCACAACCACTGACAACAAATTTTGCTGAATATTTATTAGTTACGGCGCCTGAGGTTCCAACAATAAATTTAATTCATGTAGAAACACCAACACCTCTAAATCCGCTCGGTGTTAAGGGAGTTGGTGAATGCGGCATCGCAGCGGCTTCCGCAGCTATTGTGGCTGCGATAGAAAATGC
>CAYZMI010000095.1:0-7899 GCA_964479475.1 uncultured Rhodospirillaceae bacterium
CCACCAAAATTCCGATCAAAGTCAAAAATCTCTTCGCCGCGGTCACCGTCACGGGGATCATGAGGACCCTGTCGTCCGCCAACGAACTGGCTGAGACCGGCTATCGTATAAACGACGGCGACGTCCGCCCTTACAAGGAATACCGGCGTGTCAGAGAGTTGCGGGGTCACGAGCCGAACGATTGAATGGCGCTTCACCTTCCGAGCCGGGGCCTCGTTGAACTCTTGATTAATTCGGAATAACCGTGGGTTTGTTAAAGGTGGACATTCATACCGTCCATAAGCGACTGCCGATAGGCTCGATAAGCCGGGATTGCGCCCAAAGCCAAGCCGAAAATAAATAAAATGGCTAAAATAAAAAGTTCGTGCGTAGACAAAGTATGAATTGCCAGGAACAGACCAAATTTAGCTTCTATAATGGGCTGCGCAAAATATAAAGTTGAATACAACATGAGCAAACCCACCAAAATGCCAGAGAGAACAATTAAGCCGGCTTCAATGACCAACAGAAAGAATATGTGAGCCAGACGTGCACCAACTGATCTCAATATTGCCATTTCTCTACGCCGTTCATTCAGTGAAGAGAACAACATGGTCAGCATTACCAATAAACTTACAACGACAACAAAAACTGAGATCAAACCAAGGGCCGTTTCCGCTGTGCTCATTAAATCCCAGAGTTCTTGTAGCGCTACGCCCGGTAAAATGGCTAACAAAGGCTCACCCCGAAATTGGTTAATGCGTCGTTGAATTTTAAAAATAGACAATTTGGATTTCAGTCCAACCAAAAAGGCCGTAACCGATTTCGGCTGTAGTTCAAGTTGTCTAATTTCTTTGGCGCTGATGCTCATACCTGGGACGGGCGCCCCACTGCGCCAATCGATATGAATTGCCTCAATACCTTTTAGGCTGACGTGAATTGTACGATCGAGAGGGGTGCCGGTTCTGGCCAACACACCTGAAATACGAAACGGTTTGTCCGCGTGTTCATTAACGTTAATTTTACCGATACCATGTGACAGCACGATATTGTCATTTAATTTGTAGCCCAAACGTTCAGCAACTTCATGTCCAAGAACGGCGTCGAAGACATCTTCAAACGACGTCCCGGTTTTAAAGCGCAAATGTTTCTTTGATCCAAAGCGATAATGTTTGAAGTAGTCATTGTTCGTCCCGAGTACGCGAAAACCACGATGAGAGTCACCAAGAGAAATAGGTATTGTCCAAGCAATATCCTTTGAATTTGAAATTGCCTGATAATTTTTCCAGGAAACGTTATTGGTTGCATTGCCGATACGAAAAACTGAATAAAGAAGCAATTGAATGCTTCCACTGCGAGCGCCGACAACTAAATCTGTTCCTGAGATTGTATTCGAAAAACTTTCCTTGGCTTCTGTTCGTATTTTTTCCACTCCTAGCAATAGAAAAACGCTGAAGCTGATCGCAAATACCGTAAGCCCGACGGTCAGGAGTCTATTTTTAAGACTTTTGCTGGCAAGAGAGAGCAAGGTGGAAATCACCGGATTACACCTTGACTACTCGATTGATCTCACTAAGTGAGATCGCCCTGTCAAATCGTGCGCCCAAATCGTTATCATGGCTGACAAAAACCAAAGTTGAGCCGACGGTCCTGACTTCTTCAAAGAGCAAATCTAAAAAGGCAAACTTTGTATCCGTATCCAAAGCAGATGTCGGCTCATCAGCAACGATGAACTCTGGACTTCCCAGTAAAGCTCGTGCGGCGGCCACCCGCTGTTGTTGCCCGGTACTCAGCAGGTTCACCGAGCGGTGACCTATCTCTTCGATGTCCAACCCCATTCGGCAGAGCAGCCTGCGAGCTTCCGCTTCAACACTGCCGCTCTTCTCAACCGCCCTATGTTTACGTATTAAAGAAAACCGGCAAGGTAAGGTGACGTTATCCATTATCGATAAAAATGGCATCAAATTGAACATTTGGAACAAGAGCCCCATATGGTCGGCGCGGTATAAATCGCGGTCCGGAGCAGACAATTCAGAAATATCCGTCCCCCCGATGACAATTTGTCCATGCTGCGTTTGAATTACACCACCAAGCAAATTCAACAGGGTTGATTTTCCACTGCCACTTGGACCGGAAATAAACACGCATTCCCCGGTTGCCACGAAGAAATCGGGGATATCAAGAACAAAGACACCGCCAAGCGGCCAGCGAAAGATGATATTTGATAGGTTGATCATTCATTCGGTCAATGAAATTTGATCCGGGCAGATTTTGGTGTTGCCTGTACGGCACCTTGTCCTTTCGGAGTTATATATTGAACCCGTAATTTTTGCGTAGACGGAAAATGTTTGAACAAAGAAATATTTAAGTTGGATAACAGACCCATTTTGGCACACTCAAAATGATAATGAACGGCAAACTCCGCATGTTCACCGTGCTCGCCATGTTTCTTTGATTTCCCATGATCGTGGCGATCTTCCAACAACGCAGATTCGACTTCGGCTTTTTCTAGTTTGCAGGCCGCGTTATTAGGTAGCATAACGATATTTGCCGCATTCTTTAGTTTTGCGGCTGCGTCTTGGACGCGTTTTTTTTCTGCTATTGTATGTGCTTCGTGCTCAAACCCAACAACATTTTCAGCAGGAAGTTCTAATTCAATTTCCACTTCGTTTCCCTGAATAGCGATATTCATAACACCAACGCCATGTTCGTGCGCCTCGGGGTTGCGGTCAGCAGCCTGACTAGAAATCGCAAACAAGAGCATCAAAATCAAAAAAATAAAAGCCATTAAGCCTGGCGTTAGGTCACGTCGCATCATCCGTTCCATTTGATTAGTTCGAAATGTTATATAATAACATATTGTAATTATAAGAATGTTGTTTTCAACGTTCTATTGAAAATACTGCGTGAAAAATTAGAACTGGGATTTATAGGGCTCTACTTTAATGCCCATCAGTGTGTAAGCTGATTCCACGCCGCTCTCACCATCCGAATATACGACGGCTTTTTTCTTATGTTCTATTTTTATTCGGCCGGTAATCCATACTGGATCGTAAAGTCGTTTAGCTTGGTAAGATTGATTCAACCTTACAAAAACCATTTGGTTGGGCGGAGGAACAGGCGTGTGGATACAGGCACCTATCGAAGGAACGAGCAAAAATTTGGTAACGGCGGTGGCAGAGGTTTCGAGCGGTAAGGCATATCCAGGAATTCGAACAAGGCGCCCGTCCAGATTATTGACTACAAGTTTGTTGCGTCTTTCAATTTCATCAAGGAAAGCGTTGTATCGCGCTACTAATGGCTCAAAATCGACATTATTTGATTTAAATTTATGCTCGAGTTCAACGCCGCGCTCGTATTGGGTGTCTACTTTTGAAATTTGTCCTGTTTTGATCCAATAGCGGATAGAAGAAAGATACTCAATATCTAGCCTGAGTTTTATGTCTACTTTACGCAGAGGGTTTTTAAGTGGCTCTAATTTTGGAACAAGATCACGCCATCCAATCACCTTTGGTGTGTCCGCAAATGTCGGCGAACCAACGCCAAAGAAACAAGTTATTATAATTAACGTAATATACTTCAAAAGATTGCTTCCAACTTGATCAATGTCTTTTCGTCAGCATCACATTTTACCCATGCACGGATCAATCCTGGCAGACCTAAACCCGCGTCCAATCTTATGGCTGGCTTCCAGTGCAGCCTCCTTCATTACAAGCGCTATCCTGACAATCGACGGCGGGAAATCGGCTATTTAGGGGTCCTATAGTGGAAAGAGCATCGTTTCCTTGGTAATGGCTGTCCGCTTGCCCTTAAACTGATCAAGAAAGGCCTGCTTCAGTAGGCGCCGTAGCCGTAACGTGTCTTCATCGGGCGCGAAAAGAAATTCACCATTGCGCGCTTCTTCCAATGTGCCTTGCGCTTCCGATATGAAGGCGTCCTCGGCGGACACCTTGAGTGAGCGTGGCAAGGCGATTTCGTTAAAAAATTTGGTACACTCTCGGCGCTCCTGTTCAGTTTCGGCTCGGAAGCTGACGAACCTAATGGCGCGGGTACGGTCTCGGTCAATTGGCAATTGCCAGACGCGGGAGACATAGGACAAGGTCTCCCCGGTGGGCCGCAACGGATTGGTAGACAGGCAAGGAAGCGAGAAACGATCGCCCTTGACCTCACTAAAATGACCCTGATTTACCGGTGTACCGTCGCGATCGGTGGCAAAGGCTCGCATGCCGTAGGATGCCTCCATAAACCGCATCCGACGATCGATCATGGGGAGTGTATTGCCATCTAATTCACCGCCCGCTACGGCCTGGGAGCGGGAATGCAGAAAAACAGGGTGGTATGCATCCTGCCCATCCAGGGTGACTAGCCAATTACCCGTCCAAGTTTCTGGCGGCAGATGAAACCAGATAAACCGGTCTTCATCGAGCAGCTCCTCGGGCACTTCGTCGACGAGAGGCGGCGGCGGAAATTTTTCGTCATCCCCCAAATAGGCCCAGATAATTCCGCCCAGTGCCTCGGCCCGATAGGACGGTACTGAAACCTCATCGCGCAGCGGACTGTCATCGAGCTCCCAGGGAATAAGCTTACACTGACCAGATCCATCATAGCGCAACCCGTGAAACACACACTGAATATTGTCGTCGAGAATTTGGCCAACCGACAGTCTGGCACCACGATGGGCACAGTGGTCGCGCAGCATCTGCGGTTCGCCGCTGCGGTCGCGCCACACGACGAGCTTTTCCCCGAGGGCAATAAGCCCAACCGGTTTACCTGCGGGAAGTTCGTCTTCCAGCAAGATGGGATACCAATAGTTGCGCAATCCCAGCTCGAGCCCTTCGGGGACATCCTTGACGATCTCGCGGATATTGTTTTGCGCCATATTTTACGTCCTTCTCCGAAAACCTAACAATCGTCATCGGAATATAAGTCCACTTCTTGATTCATCGCGACATCACTACGCCGCCTTTGCGCGAGTAGCTTGCCCACCTCCCAATAATCGCCAGCAGTTGCCATGTTGGCCTGGCGCTCCAGCTCTTCTGACCAACCGCCGAGTGAATAGCCGAACCATGGCGCCTGCGGCTGTAGTTTTGGTAGGCCGAGCTGTTCTTCCCAGATAATTTTGGCTTCTTCCATAAACTCCCGTTTGGGAAGAGAGATCGGCGGTAAGTCGCCTTTTAGCGTTGCATTGACTAGAAGTGCGGAATCGTGGCCGCCCCGTTCCAAATCGCGGGGCCCATGTCCCATCCCCTGGTTCTCCATAATTTGCATGTCCAGATGCGGTCGCGCGCGATAGGCCATGGCCCACAGGATGGCATCGGAATTTTTTGGATCGATATCGTCATTGATGGCAACCACCATTTTTCCGCTGGCCGGCTGGAGCGACGCAACTGCATAGAGCGCCCGCCAAATCTCGGTGACCGGCACACCGCGATCGAATACAATAAACATCACGGCACGTACTCCGGTCAGCGGCACGTGGGCGGAGACTCTCTGGACACCCTTTATGCCCAGATGTTCGCGCAAATGACGCAGATAGACCGCTTCCTGAGCCGCACCCCGTAGGACGCTCGATTCATTAGGTGTAACCTGGCTGATAAAGGAGGTCAGGATGGCGTTCCTGCGCCGGGTGATGGCGGTCACTTCCATTACCCCGTTATATTCCTGTAAATTCACATGTCCGTGGGATTCTCCGAACGGCGCTTCCGGCTCGAGAAACTCTGTCTCGACATAGCCTTCAATGACGATTTCGGCCTCCGCCGGGACATAAAGATCGACGGTGTGCCCCTTTATAATGTTTATGGGTGCTCCCACCACCCCGCCAGCCACCGATATCTCATCTAATGAATCGGGCACCTTCTGGATGCCGTGCAGGGCGATAATTGGTGGCGCGCCAACAATTACGGCGCACGGCATCGGCTCGCCGCGTTCCTTGTATTTTTCCCAATGCTGGAACCCGCCGGGGCGGGACTCGGTGGACGGATTCATGCCCAGTCGCCGAGGCGCCTTTACCTGTGCGCGGTATGTGCCGAGGTTTTGTACACCGGTATCGGGGTCGCATGTGATGAAGCTCGATGTGGTCAAATATGGACCGTTATCCCAGCCCGGAGTGGAAATGGGAACTGGCAGTGCGTCTAGCCCATTACCCGGCTCGTCTAGCGCCGTACCTTCGATGATAATCTCCTGGCATTCTGCCTGCTCCACAATATTAGGTTGGATTGGGTTGTTGAGGCCGCGGATTAGCGTTTCGTTGATCTCGTCTGCCTTGCACCCAAGTCCGATCCTGTGAATCTCATGGCTGGCGGCGATGGCGCCAACTACCACCGGGATATCGTAGGACCCACCTTTGCTATCGGTCACGTTGGTAAATAAAAATGCCTTCCAGTCTTCAACCGGAATTCCACCACGATACTGCCATCGCACTAGCGAATGCAGCTGTGTGTCTTTGTTGATGGGTACATCGACAGTAATCAGGTGCCCGGCACGATCGAGCGCTTCGAGATGATCGTGCAGATCGGGATAACCCCGATCCGACTTACCTCCCGGTGAATCGTTAGACGTAACAGCCACCGTGCATCTCCCTGAAAGCGTTCCTTTTTAACAATAGTTTCATACCCCCAAAGGACCGACAAGACACGGGGCACTTGTGAGCGGCGATTTCGTCGGTTTTTTTGGGTATTGGGAATACGGTTACGATGTCTCGAAGTTGATCGGATTCTTGGGCGCGAGGAAAATCCAATTTGGCAACCAGTATGAGCAAAAGGACCACCGGTTTTTCACCTATCACCTTATTCCTAACACATACTTCTCTGAAAAATAGTGATAGTGTCGATCCCACATAGAATTGAAGGGAAATTGGTGATGAAAAACGCAATGAGTCCCGACAAATTCCTTTCGGAAATGGAACGTAGATTTGAGGGGAAAAGAAATACTGATCACAAGATGGTACAGAACATAGCTGATGGTACTGCAACGAGAGAACAAATTGGTTACTTAGGCGTTCTTTTCTACCATTTCACAAAGTGTACACCTCAGGTGATTTCCACAATTCATTCACGTTGCGAAGACAGAAATATTCGACGCCGTATAATGGACACCTTAATTGATGAAGATACTGAACTGAGATGTGGTTCTGCTGGTCACGACGTACTAGCTATGAATTTTGTCACCCGATTTACAGGACTTACTGAAGATGAAGTCGAGCATCATCCACTTCCTGATAGTATAAAAAATATGATCGACTACCGGTTTCAAGTCGCGCGGCAAATGCCGGTAACTGTCGCTCTTGGGAATTCCGGTGTAGCCTCGGAAAGTCATGCTCCTGAAATGTGCCGTATGATTTCCAGCGGGCTTGCAGAACATTATTCTGTTAAGGACGAAGACCAGGAGAGTTGGATTGTGCACATTGAAGGTGACGAAGAGCATTCAGAAACAGCACTTAAAACCGTTCTTGAATCTTGTACAACTCGTGAATTACAGGATCAAATGCTGTGGTGTATAGACGAATACTTAAAACATTGGGTGAATTTCTGGGATGAATGTATGACGGGCAAAATTCTGAAACAACAGCAATAAGATGCTAGAACTTCTCGGAGGTCCGACATCAACTTGCTGCTGTAAAGTGCACCTGACTGTGGTCGAAAAAGGCCAAGAGGTCTTGGAACGGGAAGTCAACGTGCACAAACATCAGAACCTTACAGATGAATACATAGAAATGAACCGTGATGGGATGGTGCCGACCCTCCTCCATGATGGGAGGGTGTTGGTCGAATCCAGTGTTATCATGCGATATATTGATCGCTGTTTTCCTGAGCCACCGCTTACACCGAACAATCCGAATGATTCGATGCGGATGGATTTACTAATGAAGGATTTAGATGAAAAGTATCACAGCGCAATCGCGTTTGTTTCCTTCTCCGAATC
>CAYZMI010000096.1:0-1783 GCA_964479475.1 uncultured Rhodospirillaceae bacterium
GTCCAACCTACCTTGTACAAAACGCAAATTGCCTGATGCTTTGTTTTTTGATGATTGTCGTATTGCCGGTCCAGCAAACGTCGAAGGTATGGGCTGTGGACCGATTTGTTTCCGGTGTTGTAGATCTGCCCCTCATGGTCGGGCTTGAAGAAATTCCTGGTTCCGTTGTCGTATTTTCAAAGCCTCAAGGCCGTATCATCGATGTCACCGCGCATGGTTCTGTGACTCCCGAAATGGCGCAAAGGTTTTACGAGCGGACGCTTCCCCAACTCGGATGGAAAAAACTAAATTTGGGTATTTGGCGCCGAGAATCTGAAACTCTGCGTATCAAATTTGAATTAGCATCGGGCCAACTAGTTGTGCGTTTTTCCATCACACCTGAGTAATGGGGAAAGCCAGATGAAAAAAGGACTTAATCAATGAGTTACCAAACAATCATTATCGAAACACGGGATAATGTTGGGTTAATTACACTCAATCGACCCGATGCGTTGAACGCTTTATCGAATAGGGTGATTGAAGAGCTTGCCCGGGCTCTTGATGAATTTGAAAATAATCATGCCATCGGTGCGATTGTTTTGACCGGCTCGGAGAAGGCCTTTGCTGCCGGTGCCGATATTAGAGAAATGCAGCCCAAGACTTGGCCCGATACCTTTGTTGATGATTTTATAACCGATGGCTGGGAACGCGTTGCAAATTGCCGCAAACCGATTATTGCGGCGGTTGCGGGATACGCCCTCGGCGGCGGTTGTGAGATCGCTATGATGTGTGATTTCATTTTAGCGGCAGATACAGCGTTATTTGGGCAGCCAGAAATTAAGATTGGTATTTGGCCTGGGGCCGGTGGGAGCCAACGTTTAACTCGCTTTGTTGGTAAATCAAAAGCCATGGAAATGTGTCTGACCGGGCGCATGATGGACGCGGCGGAAGCTGAACGTGCTGGGCTGGTGAGTCGGATTATTCCATCAGCGAATCTTGTTGAGGATGCGGTCAAAACTGCACAGCAAATCGCTTCCATGTCACGCCCGGCGGCTATGATGGTGAAAGACGTTGTTAATCGCGCTTATGAAACGACATTGAGCGAAGGCGTACGCTACGAGCGCCGCATGTTTCAGGCGTCATTTGGCATGCCCGATCAAAAGGAAGGCATGGCCGCTTTCGTCGAAAAAAGAAACCCAAAATTTGGCAAAAAATAGAACAATGCTATTATCAATTTCGCCGGAATATTTGGGTGATTGATGCTTGACGGTGCATCGCTCTCGCTATACAAACCCGCACTCGCCCGTCGTGGGCAAAAACGGATAGATTATGGCTAATATACTTTCTGCGAAGAAACGCATCCGTAACACTGAGCGTCGCACAGCAATCAACCGCGATCGTCGGAGCCGCATTCGCACATCTATCAAAAACGTCGAAGAATCCATTGCAAGTGGTAACAAAGATGCCGCACAGGCGGCACTGAAAGCTGCTCAGCCCGAGATTATGCGTGGTGCTTCCAAAGGTGTGGTGCACAAGAACACAGCAGCGCGGAAAATTTCTCGTTTGTCGGCGCGTATCAAGGCATTGGCTTAGTACCTCTGAATAAAATTTTAATGAGGTGAACGCCAGGTCCACACAGGGTCGTAATTGCACGCATCGTGAAGAGCGGTATGTGCCTTAGCGGCAGGTGCCGTTGTCTTTCTTCGTCTGAAAATATTGTGGCCCGGCGAAGAGGTGGTGACGGTAACGCAACATTTGTAATGCACTATAAATTTAATAAATTTAGCCAAGTGATTGATCCGTC
>CAYZMI010000096.1:1883-3883 GCA_964479475.1 uncultured Rhodospirillaceae bacterium
AATGCTTATCCGCAATTCAATTGTGGCTAGTTGGGGGACTGGGGACACAATGCCGGAATCAAGACTTGATCCAAGAATTACTGCGCAATGGGCCCGGGTGCGGGGTCTTATGCGGTCCGAAGTTGGGGATGCGTCATACCGTAGCTGGTTAAAGCCATTGACCCTAATTGGTGTTGACGCTGGCGAGGTGCGAGTTGCTGTGCCAACGCGTTTTATGCGGGACTGGGTTGTCAGCCATTACGGCGATCGTCTGCGCGCACTTTGGGTGGCGGAAAATTCCGATGTTGTATCGCTGGATGTTGTCGTCGAGGCGCCGCGAACCAAGCCTGTCGTGCGTCAGGTTGGCGCGGTTCGTAATCAAGCTCCCGTTGCGCCGGTGATGCACCCAAAAATAGTTGAGAATGAAACAAAAACCGATTTAACTGGCATTAGTGGGCCGCTCGACCCACGTTTTGTGTTTGAAAATTTTGTTGTCGGTAAGCCTAACGAATTAGCTTATGCGGCTGCGAGACGTGTCGCTGATTCTGAATCTGCACCATTTAACCCGTTATTTTTGTACGGTGGTGTTGGGCTTGGTAAAACACATTTGATGCATGCAATTGCGCATCATACTCGCCAGAAATTTCCTGATCGGCGCGTTGTATATTTATCCGCCGAGAAATTTATGTACCACTTTATTCGGGCGCTACGTTTTCAAGATACTGTGGCATTTAAGGAACGTTTCCGTTCAGTAGATTTGTTAATGATCGACGATGTTCAGTTTATTAATGGCAAAGAATCGACTCAGGAAGAATTTTTTCATACTTTCAATGACTTAGTAGACAACAATAGACAGTTGGTGATTTCTGCTGATAAGTCGCCGTCGGATTTGGAAGGCATGGAAGAACGCTTGCGGTCCCGGCTTGGCTGGGGGCTTGTCGCTGACATCCATGCAACGACTTTCGAATTGCGCCTAGGTATTATGGATGCAAAAGCCGATCGGTTGGGCGTTGCAATCCCTCCTGAGGTCAAGGAATTTCTTGCTCATAGGATTACATCTAATGTGCGTGAGCTTGAAGGTGCGCTCAATCGCGTCGTCGCGCATGCAACATTAGTTGGAAGAGAAATTTCGCTTGAGACTTGCCAGGACGTCTTACACGATGTTTTGCGGGCGAATGATCGTCGCGTGACAATTGAAGAAATACAAAAAAAAGTTGCCGAACATTTTAATATTCGGATCGCCGATATGCACTCTGCAAGACGCGCGCGTGCTATTGCCAGACCACGCCAAGTGGCCATGTATCTTGCCAAGCAGCTGACTTCTCGTTCTCTGCCTGAAATTGGGCGAAAGTTCGGGGGTCGCGATCATACAACGGTGATGCACGCCGTTAAGAAGGTCGAAGAACTACGACAGACAGATGCGACGTTTTGCGAAGACGTGGATTTGCTGCGTCGCATGCTCGAGGGATGATAGCGATCTAATACAATGAAGATTTAAGTAAAATATGGTTGAGTGGGCATTCCGAAAACTCGCTTAAAATCGCATCTAAACCCGTGCGAAATTCTCCGTAAAATGCTATAGTTTTACTTGCCGTTAGGGTGGCCAGCGGAGTGTGCAACATTGCGGAGTTTAGTGGCACCTCGGAAGATCATCAAATTCGGCGGAAAACAGGGTTCCCTGTGCGTATTAAGGGCGCAATTGTAGCTATGAAATTTACGATAGATCGCGGTGGTTTGCTTAAAGCGTTGACACATGTCCAGAGTGTTGTCGAACGTCGTAACACGATTCCAATTCTTGCCAATGTGCTAGTAAGGGCTGATGATAACGTTGTCGAATTGGCGGCAACTGATATGGATATTTCTGTCGTCGAAAAGATTGCTGCAGGAGTGAGCCAATCAGGCGCTATTACAGTGTCAGCCCATACGCTTTTTGACATAGTGCGAAAGCTAGAGGAGGGCGCGCAGGTCGAACTCGGCGGTGGGACTGAAGAGGGCCAGTTGGCGGTAAAATCTGGCCGCTC
>CAYZMI010000096.1:3983-7733 GCA_964479475.1 uncultured Rhodospirillaceae bacterium
TAGACCTGGATGCGCGTCCCGTCGTGTTGTATGGCCCGAACGGAGCTGGCAAAACCAACCTTCTCGAAGCACTTTCCTTTTTGGTTCCCGGCCGGGGCTTGCGTCGCGCTCGTTTGACCGAAGTATCACGTCGTGTACCTGGCGATGAGTTATCCGGTAGTTTTCTGAGGCCATGGGCGGTTGCAGTTCGGTTACAAAACGGTTCTAAGGAAATAGATATTGGCACCGGTCTGTTGCCGGCGTCAGATGCGCTCGAAAACGTCCGGCCGCGTCGCGTTGTTCGCATAGAAGGCAGAGAAGCACGAAACCAGGCGGCCCTCGGTGAACGCGTTGCCGCCTTATGGCTGACCCCCGATATGCAGCGGCTGTTCGTTGAGGGAGCATCCGCCCGCCGCCAATTTTTTGATCGACTGATTTTTGCTTTTGAGCCTGCTCATGCGGGTAGGTTGCAGGCCTATGGTAAGGCCTTGCGCGATCGCGCCCGAGTACTTGCAGATGCAGCGGTTGTCGGAAAGCGCGCCGATGTTTCCTGGTTGGAAGCGGTTGAGTCTATCATAGTGGAGAAAGGTATAGCCATCGCTGCGGCTCGAGCCAACCTGATTCGCCGTCTCAATCCCGCCTGTTGCATGGGTATCGGCCCCTTTCCCGCTGCGGGGCTCAAGGTTAACGGTGAAATAGACACTTGGCTTGAGCAAATGTCGGCCTTGGATGCAGAGGATAAATTTTCCGATGTCCTTAAAGCTAGTCGGGGCCATGATAAACAATCAGGCCAGGCCTCGGCTGGCCCGCATATAAGCGATATTGAAGTCATTCATCTTAACGAAAATGTCTATGCTGCACAGTGCTCTACGGGTGAGCAAAAAGCATTGCTCATTAGCATTGTGCTTGCCAATGCAAGGCTTCAAGCACTTGAAACAGGTTCGGTGCCCTTATTGTTGTTGGACGAAGTCACAGCGCATCTCGACGAGCAGCGCCGTATTGCGTTATTTGACGAAATATTAGCTATGGGCGCGCAAGCATGGATGAGTGGTACAGATGTTTCTTTGTTTGCGTCATTGGACACCGCCGCTCAATATTTCGCCGTATCAAATGCCCAAATCACGTCAGTTGCATAATATCTCCTAATTATTGAGAACAAAGTAGTGAGCCGACTATGACCCCATCCTCTGAAACCACTACCGACATCACACCACCTTCCGAATATGGTGCTGAATCCATCCAAGTGCTGCGCGGTTTGGATGCGGTGCGTAAACGGCCGGGCATGTATATAGGTGATACAGATGACGGTTCCGGACTGCATCATATGGTTTACGAGGTTGTTGATAACGCCATTGATGAGGCGCTGGCTGGAATTTGCGATCGAGTAGAGGTTACCCTCAATGGTGATAATTCAGTTACCATACACGATAATGGCCGCGGCATTCCCGTTGAAGTTCATGAGGAAGAGGGCGTTTCAGCGGCGGAGGTGATCATGACGCATCTTCATGCTGGTGGAAAATTCGATCAAAATTCATATAAGGTTTCGGGCGGACTCCACGGTGTTGGTGTATCGGTAGTTAATGCCTTGTCGAGCTGGCTTGAACTACGCATTTGGCGTGATGGTGGTGAATGGGCCCTCAAATTCAAGGATGGAGTTGCAGAAGCACCACTCTCACGTGTTGGGGACTGGGACGGCCCGACTGGTAGTCGCGTGACATTTCTTCCTTCGGATAAAACTTTCTCCAAGCTCGATTTCGATTTTACAAAGGTCGAACATCGATTGCGAGAGCTAGCCTTTTTAAATTCTGGTGTGACGTTGGTGATCAACGATTCGAGGGGCGTGGAACCCAATATTGTAGATATGCATTATGAAGGAGGTCTTGCGCAGTTCGCAAACTATTTAGACCGTGGAAAAACACCGCTTATCGGTAAGCCTATCGTCATCAAGGGCGAACAGGATGGGATCACTGTCGAATTAGCCATGGAGTGGTCAAACAGCTATCACGAAACCATGCTGTGTTTCACTAATACTATTCCACAAGGCGACGGTGGCACCCATTTAGCCGGCTTTCGCGGCGCATTAACTCGAACTATTAACGCTTATGCCAACAATTTGGGCATCGCAAAAAAAGAAAAAGTGTCACTGACCGGTGAGGACATGCGTGAGGGTCTCACCTGTGTGTTATCGGTGATGGTACCTGATCCTAAATTTTCCTCCCAGACTAAAGATAAGCTGGTATCCTCTGAAGTTAGACCGGCGGTGGAAAGCCTGACTGCGGACCGACTGTCACAATGGTTTGAAGAGCATCCCAACGAAGCCAAGCGGATAGTGGGCAAGGTTGTTGAAGCGGCCGCCGCGCGCGAAGCGGCTCGTAAGGCCCGCGAACTAACCCGCCGCAAGGGCGCACTGGATATTTCATCATTACCGGGTAAGCTTGCCGATTGTCAGGAGCGCGATCCGGCGTTGTCCGAAATTTTCATCGTCGAGGGTGATTCCGCGGGCGGTTCTGCCAAACAAGGAAGAAACCGTAAAAATCAGGCCATTTTGCCGTTACGCGGAAAGATTTTGAATGTTGAGCGCGCTCGGTTCGACAAAATGCTGTCTTCGGCTGAGATCGGGACGTTGATCGCCGCCCTAGGTACAGGCATTGGACGCGAGGATTTTAACATTGAAAAAGCACGCTATCACAAGATTATAATCATGACGGATGCCGATGTGGACGGCAGCCATATTAGGACCTTACTGCTTACTTTTTTCTTTCGGCAAATGCCGGAAATCGTTGAGCGGGGCTATCTCTATATTGCGCAACCACCGCTCTATCGGGCTAAGAGGGGTAATGAGGAGGTTTATCTCAAGGATGACGAGCAACTAGAAGAATTTCTGATGGATTCGGGCTTACGCGATTGTGTGTTGGTTATCCAGGATAGCGCTGAAATCGGTGGTGCTGAGTTGCGTGAAGTGGTGAAAAATGCATTTCTCAGCAAGCGGTTGATGCTACCGATCCTGCAAAAACTTTCCAATCCCGTGGTTGCCGAGCAGGCGGCTATATTGGGCGCTTTTAATCCAGAATTGCTTGACTCCGAAGAAATAGAGGCGCAAATCGCTGAAGCAATTGCTAGACGTCTTGATGGGCTTACTCCTGAAAATGAACGCGGCTGGCAGTCAGAAATAGTCAATGGCGGTGGGTTTGCATTTGCGCGGACTCTTCGCGGTGTTACCGAACGACACGTGATTGATGGTGCGCTAGTGCGTAGCGCCGAGGCGCGACGCCTTGACCAGATGGCGGCTGATCTGCAGCGCATTTATTCCCGTCCAGCGACATTGCGAGTAAAAGAGGTTGAATACAAAATTGATGGTCCTCTCAGTTTAGTTGAGACTGTGATGGAGCTCGGCCGGAAGGGCGTCGGAATTCAACGCTACAAAGGGTTAGGCGAAATGAATCCAGATCAGCTTTGGGAAACCACGCTTGATCCCGATGCGCGATCTCTGTTGCAGGTCAAAATAGACCACCGCGATGACGCTGAAGAGGTGTTCTCGACACTGATGGGCGATGTAGTCGAGCCGCGCCGCGAGTTTATCCAATCAAACGCCCTTAAAGTCGTAAATTTGGATGCATAAGCGCCTGGGGATTTAACGTGCTAATCGTTCAAAGCTGTCTCCCAGGGCTGCACATAGAACAACGTTTTTTAACTCTGGTGCTAGCGTTCGGTAGAATTTACGCGCTACCCGGTTGCGTTTAAGGACCGACCAAAACATCCATTCCCCGCCAA
>CAYZMI010000097.1:0-7315 GCA_964479475.1 uncultured Rhodospirillaceae bacterium
TCCGCAAACACGTAGCCCGTCTGTTTGGCTGCCTGCGACCATATTGGTCTTGTTGCTAATACTGATCAGCGGCGCTGTATATTGGTTACTATTTGCCTCGCTAACCACTCAACCGAAACAGTGGGAAATTCGCCAAAACATAATCCTATCGACAAAAAATAAATTCGAACCGGTCAAACAAAATTCAAAACACAAAATATCACCTCAAAAATCGAAAATTGCACCAACCGAACCAGCAAAAATACAGCCGCTAACCTTCAACAAGACGCCTAAACGGTTACAATCACCAAATGAAGATTCTGCAACAAAGTCAGATAACAGACAGTTGACCGGCAAACCAAGCACTAAAAAGCGTAACCCCGTTGCAACACCCAAATATCAAACCGAGAACACCGGTAAAAACCAAAACGAGTCTTCGAAAATTTCGAAAACTTCTGAAATTGATTATCGTTTAAATACTCCAAGACCAAAGATGACACCCTTTCCGCGACGAAGCGCAGCACAGCGGAAAATCAGGCCACAGATAGCTGTAATACCACCTTTTTCCCCGGCCTTGGAAAATTTGCCTCAACCGCCGCCAAGTGCACCATTATCCAAAGCACCCGATCCGGGCTTAGTAGAGAGGACTGTTGTCGGCACGCTACCGGTAGTAGGAAGAGATGGAAGGAAAGCTTGGCAGGTTTATGCGCGCCCTTTCGATAGTGTGGAAAAACGCTTGAAAATCTCAGTTGTACTTTATGGTTTAGGACATCGCGAATTCGCAACTCGAGTAGCGATCCAAGGTTTACCGGGCGCTATCACCTTGGCATTCATGCCGTATGCAAGGCGACTTACTTCTTGGATGGCAGAAGCTCGCATGGCAGGTCATGAGGTTCTCATGATGGTGCCAATGGAGCCCATTAACTATCCCGGTGACGACCCGGGCCCCCAAGCACTTCTAACTTCACTGACACTGAGTGATAACACCAAGCGGCTAGAATGGATGTTAGGACGGGGTTCCGGCTATGTAGGGGTAACGGATTTCATGGGATCGCGTTTCACAAATTCCACAAAACACATGAAAGCATTTTTGGGTAATCTAAAAAAGCGGGGGCTCCTGTTTGTTAAAAGCCGTGTTAGTGCACAAACCATATCCCGAAAAATTTCTGCAGCCTCTCGAATTCCATTTGCTAAAAGTGCTCTTTTTATTGATAGCCAAGCATCGAGGGTCGCCATCGACGCGCAGTTGCTCAAAACGGAAAAATTGGCGCGTCGCCACGGATCGGTGGTCGTCATGGGAGGGTTAATCCCAGTAACGATAGAGCGTGTGGCCAAATGGGCGGCAACCGTTGAAGAAAGGGGCTTTGTCTTAGCCCCTGTTTCTTCTCAAATCACACTCAGTAATTGACCGTGATGGCCGGCCGAATTTCCGACCGACCAACCGATGACGGATACAGACGATGTGTCGCGATGGTTGTTTTTAACAAAAAGGGCCTAGTTTTAGTCGCCGAACGCATCGATATCGATGAACCCGCTTGGCAATTACCTCAAGGGGGTATTGATAAACAAGAGACCGCTTTGATGGCTGCTAATCGAGAACTAGCTGAAGAAATAGGTACATCAGCTGTTACCTATCTTGCTGAAGCAAAGGACTGGATTTCCTACGACATCCCGAGCGAGCTAAAACATGAGTGGTTCAAAGGAAAGTTTCGAGGACAATGCGTGAAGCTTATAGCATTTTGCTACACCGGACACGACAATGACATCAGACTGAACTCGAAATCACCGGAATTTCGCGATTGGAAGTGGGTGGAATTAGAGGCGCTGCCAGACCTCATTGTTCTCTTTAAGAAGGTGGTATATACAATGGCGGTATGCGAGTTCACCAGAGTACGTAATAAATTACGGCAAGAAAATTTGAACAGTTAGAGCACCTTTTCGGCTTCCGCCCTGCCACTGCACCTTTACGAACCGCATAATAATTATAGGGCTTCTGGATCCGTTTCGCCCGTGCGAATACGAATTACCTGGCAAATATCCAAAACAAAATTCTTACCGTCACCAATTTTGCCAGTATTACATTTTCAGCAATGGCTCCAACTGCCTATTCGACTGCATCTTCGGACCGCATTACCTCTATCTTTATTTTCGGCACAAAATGAATTTCATATTCAACACCACGATAGATTTCAATGTGTCCACCCCTAATGGATATCATGTGCGAGTCGGTTGCATAAATGAAATTAGTGTAAAAGCTCAGTATTTATTAGCTATATAAAGAAGTCTTTCGCTCACAAATATCTATAAATTCCGAACCGAAAATTCCAAGATGCCTGAGGTTTTAGGAATTTTCTGCTATAGCCGTGACAAGCGCTTCAGTAATGGCAATGCTGGATTGCACAGCTTGACGCTGTTCATCAGTTTCCGCATCACCTAAGCGTTCTTGGGCATCTTTGAGACGCTTTTCCGCTGCAGCACGGTTGGCTCCATCTAAATCAATTGCCTCGTCGGCAAGAACCGTACATCTCTCCGGCGTTACTTCGGTAAAGCCGCCAGATACAAATATTCGCCGGTCGACGGAATTTTGATCGCTTTCATATACGTCGATTACGCCGGTGCGAACAGCAGAGATAAAGGGCGAGTGGTCATGTAAAACACCAAAATTGCCTTCTGCGCCAGGAACCACCACCATTTCGACCGACATGGCCATCAGGAGTTGCTCTGGCGCAACCAATTCAAATTTTATAGGAATGGTCATGCGTCTACTTTCTATGTTTCTAAACGACCGACCCGCTACGCTGCTTCGGCGGCCATCTTTTTGGCCTTGTCCATCGCATCATCGATGGTACCAACCATATAGAACGCAGCCTCGGGCAGATCATCATAATCACCCTCGACCAGCCCCTTGAAGCCTTTGATGGTATCCTCTAGCCCTACTAGAACGCCCGGAAAGCCAGTGAATACTTCGGCAACGTGGAACGGTTGAGATAGGAAACGTTGAATTTTGCGGGCCCGAGCCACGACCAGCTTGTCATCTTCCGACAGCTCATCCATACCCAGGATAGCGATTATATCCTGAAGACTTTTATATTTCTGCAATACTTCTTGAACGTTTCGCGCGACATCATAATGTTCGTCACCTAAAACTCGGGGATCAAGAATACGCGAGGTTGAATCTAGCGGATCAACCGCAGGATAAATTCCGAGCTCCGCTATCTGCCGGGACAATACGCTAGTTGCATCCAAATGCGCAAAGGAAGTGGCAGGCGCCGGATCAGTCAAATCGTCTGCTGGCACATAAATTGCCTGGACTGAGGTAATAGAACCCTTGTTAGTGGTGGTAATTCGTTCTTGTAGAGCGCCCATATCGGTAGCTAACGTGGGTTGGTACCCCACTGCCGATGGAATTCGCCCCAGCAAAGCTGACACCTCGGAACCCGCTTGGGTAAAGCGGAAAATATTGTCTATAAACAACAAAACGTCTTGGCCCTCGGAATCGCGAAAATATTCGGCGAGGGTCAGACCGGTTAAACCAACGCGCGCACGTGCCCCGGGCGGCTCATTCATTTGTCCATAAACTAGTGCTGCTTTGGACTCCCCTTCTAGATTGATAACCCCGGATTCCATCATCTCGTGGTAAAGGTCATTACCTTCACGGGTTCGCTCGCCAACTCCGGCGAACACCGAATAACCGCCATGAGCCTTAGCAATATTGTTGATTAACTCCATAATCAGAACGGTCTTACCGACACCGGCGCCACCAAATAGTCCGACCTTGCCACCTCTTGCATAAGGCGCCAGCAAATCCACAACTTTAATCCCGGTCACAAGCGCTTCGGTTTCGGTGGATTGCTCAATGAATTCCGGAGCAGCACGATGGATAGGAAGGCGTTTAGAGGTGTTTACTGGACCGCGCTCATCGACGGGATCGCCGACAACGTTCAAAATACGTCCAAGTGTCTCGGGGCCCACCGGAACCGTGATTGGACCCCCTGTGTCCATGACCTCTTGCCCGCGCACTAAGCCTTCGGTGGCGTCCATGGCGATTGTACGCACCGTCGATTGACCAAGATGCTGCGCAACTTCCAACACCAGCGCACCGTCGGCACGTTCACAATGCAATGCGTTGAGAATTTCGGGTAGTGAATCTTCGAACTGCACGTCGACAACCGCACCCATAACCTGGGTGATTTTGCCAACACTGTTGGTCGTTTCAGACATATTCCGTCCTCGCTTAATCCTATCGAAATGCTAAAGAGCTTCAGCGCCCGAAATGATTTCAATAAGTTCCTTCGTAATGAACGCCTGGCGCGTTCGGTTATAGGTCATTGTTAGACCGTCGATCATATCGCCTGCGTTTCGGGTCGCACTGTCCATCGCCGTCATCCGCGCACCATGTTCAGACGCCGCATTTTCTAAAAGAGAATGGTATACCTGCACAGCAAGATTACGCGGCAACAAAATTTCAAGAATTTCTTGCTCATCTGGCTCGAACTCGTAAACAGCCCGCTGGCTTTCGGGTACAAGGGTTTCAACCTCTTCATCCCGCGGGTTATCTGTCACAACCGAAAAGGGGATAAATTGTTGTGTAGTGACGATCTGACTGATGGCCGAACGGAAATGGTTATAGATCACCGTGCAAACATCAAATTCACCTTTATCAAACATTTGCAGTACGCGGCTCGATATTGCTTCTGCATCTACAAAGCCAAGCGTACGACGACCAACATCTTCAAAAGTGTCGATAATTAACGAAGCGTGCTCTCGCCGCAGCACATCTCGACCCTTGCGCCCAACACAAAATAATTTGACTTGTTTGCCGTCAGCCTGGAGAAGCCGAATTTGAGCCCGCGCTTCTCGAACAATTGATGTATTGAAACCACCGCATAAACCCCGATCGGACGACATTACCAAGAGGAGATGAGTTTCATCTTTGCCAGTTCCGGCAAGTAGGCCCGGCCCACCCGAGTCAGTCGGCTGCCCCTCAGCAAGAGATTTCAGCATGCGTTCCATGCGCTCTGAATAGGGTCGCGCGGCCTCTGCCTGCTCTTGCGCCCGACGCAGCTTTGCCGCCGCTACCATTTTCATAGCCGACGTAATTTTCTGCGTCGATTTAACGCTGTTGATGCGGATCCTCAGGTCTTTGAGGTTAGGCATTGCGTGATTAGACCCTTCCAGTCACTTTTTTTCTCCCAATCAAAAGTTCAGTCGGAAACAAAATTCTTAGCGTAAGTCTCCAATACTGATTTGAGCTTGCCCTCAATATCGTCGGACAGCGCCTGAGACCCGCGAATATCCGACAAAATATCCCCGTGATTTACACGAATGTCGTCCAACATACCCGATTCGAATCTAGTGATGGTATCGACAGGAAGGGGATCGAGATACCCGTTCACACCCGCGAAAATTGAAACCACCTGTTCTTCCACCGGCATGGGCGAGAACTGCGATTGTTTGAGTAACTCGGTCAGCCGCGCGCCACGATTTAGAAGACGCTGGGTCGCCGCGTCCAGATCAGAAGCAAATTGTGCAAAGGCGGCCATTTCTCGGTACTGTGCGAGCTCCAGCTTGATTGATCCGGCGACTTGCTTCATGGCCTTAATCTGCGCGGCTGAGCCAACGCGGCTCACTGAAATACCAACGTTAACTGCGGGACGAATACCGGCGTAAAACAAATCAGTTTCGAGGAATATTTGACCATCGGTAATGGAAATTACGTTGGTTGGAATATAGGCTGAAACATCGCCAGCCTGGGTCTCGATGATTGGCAATGCTGTCAACGAACCACCCCCGTGATCATCACCCATTTTCGCAGCACGCTCGAGGAGCCTCGAATGAAGATAAAACACGTCGCCGGGGTAGGCCTCACGCCCAGGAGGGCGACGTAATAAGAGCGACATCTGCCTATAGGCAACGGCCTGCTTAGACAAATCATCATAAATTATTAGGGCGTGTTTGCCATTGTCGCGGAACCATTCCCCCATAGCACAACCGGCATAAGGCGCGAGATATTGCATCGGCGCAGGATCAGACGCAGTGGCTGCAACTACGATAGAATATTCCATAGCACCATAGTCTTCGAGCGTTTTTACAATCTGGGCAACAGTGGAGCGTTTTTGGCCAATGGCAACATAGATGCAAAACAGTTTCTTGTTTTCATCATCACCTTGATGATTGACCCTCTGATTGAGGATGGTATCGATGGCCACCGCCGTTTTACCGGTTTGCCGATCGCCGATTATTAACTCGCGTTGACCGCGACCAATGGGTATAAGGCTATCGATGGCCTTAAGCCCAGTCTGCATAGGCTCACTCACCGATTTCCGCGGTATAATACCTGGTGCCTTTACGTCGACGCGGCTGCGCCCGGTGGTCTCGATTGCCCCTTTGCCATCAATGGGGTTCCCTAGACCATCGACAACGCGGCCCAAGAGAGCTGGACCCGCCGGGACGTCAACGATCGCGCCGGTTCGTTTGACCGTATCGCCTTCTTTAATATTCCGATCATCACCGAAAACCACAATGCCGACATTGTCGGTCTCCAAATTCAGTGCCATGCCTACAATACCACCGGGAAACTCGACCAATTCACCAGATTGAACGGCGTCCAACCCATGTACACGCGCTATACCGTCGCCGACTGAAAGCACGCTTCCAACCTCGGCGACCTCGGCCTCGTTGCCGAAATTTGCGATCTGCTCCTTAAGGATAGCAGATATTTCTGCAGCGTGGATATCCATCACGCAGCCCCTTTCATGGCGAGTTGTAGTTTTTGTAATTTTGTTCTCAATGATGAATCAAACATACGCGAACCGATGCGCACCACCATTCCTCCAATTAAATCAGAATCGACCTCAGTATTGACCCCAACATCCGTTCCAATTGCTTGCTTAAGTGCTAGTTCAACGGCGGAGCGCTGAGGCCCGGTTAACGGATCAGCTGTAGTAACGCGAGCAGTCACCTCGCCCCGATACTTGGCAACCAAACTGCTGTAAGCAGCAATCATGTTTTCCAGCACAAACAAGCGCCTGTTTTCGACCACTACCCCTACAAAATTACCTACTAATTCAGCCAGCCCAGCGCGCACCAGCAACGCATTCATCGCACCACATTGCTGTTCTCGCGAAAAAAGCGGACTCCGAATAAGACGCTGAAGATCGGGCGAACTCTCGATCATAGTCTGCAATTGCTGCAAATCTCGTGCAACTTCATCAATCACGCTTTGGGCAATCGCGAGTTCAAACAATGCGGTTGCGTAACGCCCTGGTAAACCGGACGTTTCTGTTTGCTCTGAAGACACTGATCTAGCCTTTGAATCCCCTTCGGAGTATCAGAT
>CAYZMI010000098.1:0-7117 GCA_964479475.1 uncultured Rhodospirillaceae bacterium
CCGGTCGCAAATGATTTGTTTGAAAATGGTCTCATGCCCCTGTCCGTGGCTAATTGTGCCTTGCAGAACGGTGACAGTGCCTGAGGGATCAAAGCGAATATCACATGATTCGAGGTTGGGTGTTGAAGTCTTTTTCACAGTATTCGACACACCGATGCCGCGCAGCTTGCTGCGTGATGCTGCTTCAGTGCGGCGAGATTCAAAATCATTGTAGTTGATGGCTGCAAGCGCTTTTTCCATATTCCCCGGAAAATCGCCGCAGTCGTATTTGTAGCCGAGCGCGTTAGTCCACGGCATCTGGTCTGGTGTAACATAGTTGCGTCGTCGCAACTCAACAGGGTCAATGCCAAGGTTTTCCGCTGCCAAATCGATCAGCCGTTCACATATATACGCTCCTTCGGGCGCGCCGGACCCGCGATAAGGATTGGTGCAGTTGCAGTTGGTAAATACGCCATTAGTTTCTACGTATGCAGCAGGTGTCCTATAAACGCCACACAAGGTTCCGAGATTACCCACCGGCGGGCGTGGACCCCGGATGGCAAGGTAGGCACCCATGGCCACACAAGTTTTTATCTTGATGGCCAGAAACGCACCATCCTTGTCCAGCGCCAGTGAATATTCGCTTACATTATCCCGGCCGTGGTCATCTGACATGAAGCCTTCAGACCGGTCACAGGTCCATTTGACCGGTCGGCCGACGAGGCGGGATGCCCACAAAACCAGTAGCAGTTCAGGATAAGTGCCGCCGCGCATACCAAAACTACCGCCGACGTCACCCGGGATTACACGCAACTGGGTTTCCGGTACGCCAAATATCTGATGTGCGATTTGATAGCGGAGCGGGTGTGGATTTTGCAATCCAGTATAAAGTGTATATCGTTTAGTGTGCGGGTCGAATTCGCCGATACACCCGCGTGGTTCCATAGTCGCTGCAGTGACACGATTTACGATCATCTTCTGGGTTATTATGTGATCGGCAGCGGCGAAGGCCGCATCGACGGCTTCAAGGTCTCCTTCACTATGGGTAAAACAAAAATTATCCGGATTTTCCGCCCATACCGGTTCGGCGTGTGGTGCTATAGCGGCTTCAATTGTCGAAACCGATGGTAGGGGCTCGTAGTCGACTTCAATCAGCTCTGCTGCATCACGCGCTTGGAGCTGCGTTTCTGCGACTACAAACGCCACATAATCGCCCACAAAGCGCACCCGCTGGGTTATAAGTCCCCCACGATAGGGATGAAACATCGGACTACCGTCACGCTTCTTACGTGGTTCTTCGCAAGGAATGCCACCGTAATCTTCGGCCATCCAGTCATTACCGGTCAGCACTGCAATAACGCCTGGCGCCGCTTTTGCAGCAGCAGTATTAATTGACAAAATTTTGGCGTGTGCATGTGGTGAGCGCAGCACATAGCCCCAGGCCTGGAGATTTAAATTTACATCGTCAAGAAAATTGCCACCACCGGTTAATAACCGAGGGTCTTCTTCCCGCGTGACCGGCTGACCGATCGCGAACTCACCCATATCCGTGTTTCATTCTCTATTGTTTTGTGGAGGGATAATATCCGATGCGCTCGAGTGCAACAACGGGGGGAGAATTTGCCATACCATGAAACGCTTTCTGTGTTATGACGCAAATTATTCAGGGTGATTTGTATATGGGAAATTGGGAAAAATGAGACGCGTTCTTTTTGGTTTGGTGATTGCAATTCAGTTCGGGTTTGGCGCCGCCAGTTGGGGGCAAACCCGCAACGAGCAAGTCCATACCACATCCGCAAGCGAAATTGAACTTCAAGAACTAATTAAAACGCTTCAGAACGAGGCTGATCGCGAGAAGCTAATCTCCCAGCTTAATACGATTTTGAGTGCCCAACGAAGCACCGTATCTGAGCAGCCTGAGAGTAGCATTGGTAAGCGGATGTTAGGTCTCGTTTCTTTACGTATCGATTCCATTAGCAAAGAATTTGTCGCCGGCGCCCGAGCCATCATGGATGTTCCCAATATCTATGCTTGGTCAGTTCGGCAGATATCTGACGACGCACTCTTTTCCCGTTGGTTGGAAATCTGCTGGAAAGTCGCGTTAGCCGTATTTCTCGGACTAGTCGGTGAGTGGCTTTCCCGGCGTCTACTAATGCGGCCGCGCCAGACACTTGAAAACCGCCAAGTGAATTCGCCCACCCTCAAGTTGGTGTGTCTGCTCGGCCGTACCATACTAGATGTCATACCCATTTTGGGATTTCTGGTCGCAAGCTATGTAGCGCTTATGCTCGTAGAGCCTGGTGAGTTAACGCAACTTGTAGCGTTTGCGCTGATTAACGCCAGTGTTTTAGCGCGTGCTGTTATGGCTTCAGCGCGGCTCATACTGGCGCCAGCTGCGCCCAACCTGCGTTTTGTGCCGTTGCGTGACCTGAGTGCGAACTATCTATTCGTCTGGGTTCGTCGGTTCACCGTTGTGTTAATCTATGGTTATTTTCTCATCGTTGCTTTGGGCTACCTAGGTTTGTCCGAGAGCGGCCAAGATGTTTTATTAAAATTTATTGGTTTGATTTGCGCGTTAATTTTGATCGTGCTGACCCTTCAAAATCGCGCAAACGTTGCCGCTTGGCTGCGAGGTGATGCGCGGGATGATATCAAACCCCATGCGTTGCGTGCGCGCATCGCGGATATCTGGTATGTGGCAATTATTCTATACGTAATCTTTGTGTATAGTGTTTGGGCGCTGGCTACTACTGACAGCTTTCAATTCGTGCTTAAGGCGAGTGTTTTGTCAGCCTTAATCGCACTCGTTGGCGTGTTGGTATCGAAAGTGGCTCGACGTGCAGTACGCCGAATATTCGTACTGCGCCCTCAAATTAGACAGCGTTATGCTGGCCTCGAAGAACGCGCCAATCTTTACCTGCCGATCCTTGAAAATAGCATCTCTGTCATAGTGGCCATCGTTTCTATATTTGCACTGCTTGAGGCTTGGGGTTTCGACGCATCAGCTTGGCTTGCGACCCCCCTCGGCCAACAAGTGACAACCAGCACTATTTCTCTCGCGCTGCTACTGGCAGCGATAATTGTTGCTCTTGAGGTGGCAAGCGCCGCGATCGAGCGTTATTTGTCGCGCGATAGTGAGGATATTAGTGCCCGGACACGAACGCTGCTTCCGTTGCTCCGTACCACTTTGCTAGTCGTTCTGGTGACCATGTTCATTTTGGTGACGTTGTCCGAGCTCGGGCTTAACATCGCGCCGCTCCTCGCTGGAGCTGGAGTGTTCGGGCTAGCCATTGGGTTTGGCGCCCAAACCTTGGTGAAGGACATCATCACCGGCATGTTTATTTTGATGGAGGATCAACTCGCGACTGGCGACGTAGTCAAGGTGGGCTCGCATAGAGGCATCGTTGAGGGTCTGACACTTCGGACAATTCGGCTACGCGACATTGCTGGTACCGTTCACGTGGTGCCTTTCAGCGAAGTAACCACGGTTGAAAATTTGACCAAAGATTATTCTCGCTATGTGTTCGAGGTAGGCGTGGCATATCGCGAGGATACCGACCAAGTGGTTGGAGCGCTGCAACAAGTGGGCGCGGAGTTGTTGGCGGATCCAGCCTATAAGAGTTTGATCATTGATCCGCTGGAAGTGTTAGGTGTCGACAGTTTTGGAGACAATGCGGTAATAATAAAAGCACGCATTACCACTCAGCCGATCAAGCAATGGCGGGTAGGACGCGAATTCAACCGGCGCATGAAAAAGCGCTTCGATGAATTGGGGATTGAGCTCCCCTTCCCACATCGGACCATCTATTTCGGCGAAGAAAAGTCGGGTGATGCACCTATTGCGCGTATTGCTATGGTCGACAAAAACTACGCCCGAACTAAATCCAAATACCCAGAGACGGCGCCGCAATCCGTGGGGACGGCAGGCACAGCAAAGATATCCGATGTCACCAGCACCGATATGGAAAACGGTGATTGAAGTTTGGTTTCAGAAGAAAATCCTCGCATTGACAGGGGGCGCTCCAAATCCCTATTGTCCGCATTTCCGCTGGCGCGATTGTTTTGAGCAACCGCCAAATGCGGATTAAACTAAAGCTAGATCAATAATTATAAATCCCGGAGAATTCACCGTGATTTCACAAATTATGCCGAGCTATGCGCGTGTCGAAATCGCTTTTGCAAGGGGCGACGGTGCCTACCTTTATACCGAAGACGAGACGCGCTTCCTTGATTTTGCCTCCGGTGTTGCCGTCAACTCGCTTGGCCATAATCACCCGCGACTAGTCGCGGCCTTAGCAAGTCAAGCGACCAAACTCTGGCACTGTTCCAATTTATACCGTATTCCCGAACAAGAGGCGGTCGCTCACCAATTGGTGGCTAATACGTTCGCTGATACGGTGTTTTTCTGTAATTCGGGTGCGGAGGCCGTGGAAGCGGGTCTTAAATTGGTGCGGAAATATCAGAGCGATACGGGCAATCCTGACCGCTATCGTATGATCACTTTTGATGGTGGGTTTCATGGTCGGACGCTTAGCACCATCTCAGCTGGTGCCAATCCTACCCATAAGGCAGGCTTTGGTCCGTTACTTGAAGCCTTTGATCAAATACCTTTTGGCAACCTGAACGAAGTGCGGAACGTGATCACGGCTGAAACCGCCGGTATTCTCGTCGAACCCGTACAAGGTGAAGGGGGTATTCATGCTGGAGATGCCAAATTCCTCAGGGGGTTGCGCGAGGCATGTGACGAATACGGTCTACTGCTATTTTTCGATGAGGTTCAAACCGGTGTTGGACGCACCGGAGATTTATTCGCTTATGAACGGTCCGGGGTGGCGCCCGACGTGATGGCGGTGGCCAAGGGTCTCGGTGGTGGATTCCCGGTGGGTGCCTGTTTGGCTACAGAAAGTGCGTCCGTCGGCATCACAGCTGGCACGCATGGTAGCACGTTTGGCGGCAATCCACTTGCTATGTCTGTGGCAGGTGCAGTTATTGATATTTTGCTTGAAGATGGCTTTTTGGAAAATGTTCGAAAAGTTGGTGACAGCCTCATGACACGTGTAGCGGACATTGCCAATGATTGGCCGAAAATTATCGATTCAGTGCGCGGTGTGGGGTTGATGATCGGTATGAAATGCGCCGTGCCGGCCGGTGATATGGTTACCGCATGCCGCGAAGCTGGGCTACTGACCGTACCAGCTGGGGATAACGTTGCCCGGCTTTTGCCACCTCTGATTATCGATCAGAACCATGTGGACGAAGCAGCTGACATGATTGTTACTGCTTGCCGGGATCTTTCGTCATGAGCGGACCAAGGCACTTCCTCGATCTTGACGGGATATCGGCCAATGATTTACGGCACATCCTCGATTTAGGCACTGCCTTTAAGAAAGGGGAAGGGCCAACGGCACCGCTCATCGGAAAAACCTTGGCAATGATATTTGAGAATCCGTCTACCCGCACGCGGGTATCTTTTGAGGTGGCCATTAAAGAGCTTGGCGGTCAGGCGGTGGTACTTAGCCAAACCGAAATGCAAATTGGACGTGGTGAGACTATCGGTGATACCGCAAGGGTTTTGTCGCGCTACGTGGACGCGATTATGATGCGCACCAATCTCCATGAAAAACTTGTTGATTTGGCCGAACAGGGATCAATTCCTGTAATAAATGGGCTAACCGATCGGTCCCACCCCTGTCAACTGATGGCCGACGTGATGACTTATGAAGAACATCGTGGATCAATTGAAGGTGCAAAAGTGGCTTGGAGTGGTGACGGTAACAATATGGCTATAACTTGGATCCGTGCCGCCGCCCGGTTTAAATTTGAATTGCGCCTTGCCTGTCCTGATGCATTGGCGCCTCCGCGAGGCGATATCGAATGGGCACGAGAACAGGGGGGTACAATTGTCCAGGTCGACGACCCTTATGATGCCGTCAGTGGTGCCGACTGCGTAGTAACCGATACATGGGTGTCGATGGGCGATCAGGCTAGTGAAAGCCGAAATCGTCTACTGACGCCATATCGCGTGGATGAGAAGCTGATGGGGTCTGCCCCCAAAGCCATCTTCATGCACTGTCTTCCGGCCCATCGCGGTGAAGAAGTGTCTGCGGGTGTGCTTGATGGCCCACAATCCGTCGTATGGGACGAAGCTGAGAATCGACTACATGCGCAAAAGGGCATTCTTCTCTACTGCATGGGCTGATACACCACGCATGCCTCGATCGATACCAGATAATACTCTTCAGCCTTTTCAGATAGAATCTATGGCAGCGCAAGGCCGCCTCATCCGTTTAGGTGAAGCCGTGCAAGCCGTCATAGGTACACATGATTATCCTGAAGATTTGGCCCGCGTGCTAGGGGAAGCACAGATAATTGCCGGGCTAGTTGCGGGTACACTCAAGTTCGATGGTGTGTTGACATTTCAAATCAAGGGTGATGGGCCGGTAAAAATGCTTGTGGTCGATGTGACCAGTAAGGGTGCTATGCGCGGTTACGCTCAGTTCGACGCCAATGCGTTTCGCGACACCGGTGTCCATCCGAATGGATTTAAGGCCACGGGACCACAGCAAGATGTTCCCCGCTTGTTCGGAACGGGTCATCTCGCTCTGACAGTAGACCAGGGCCCTGATACCCAACGCTACCAGGGGATAGTGCCGCTTGAAGGGGCGACCTTAACTGATTGTGCTCACACCTATTTTCGCCAGTCGGTACAGCTTGAAGCCGTTCTTAAAATAGCTGTTGACCGGGTTAGAACAGAAAACGGTGAAAATACCTGGCGGGCTGGCGGAATTTTACTTCAAAAGTTGGAAGAAAAGGGTGTTCAATCGATAGCTGGTGTAAATCAAAACCAAGAGCTTGAAGATGCGTGGAGGCGTGCCTTAATGCTGATAGGAAGCTGTACGTCTAAGGAACTCCTCGACCCTCAAATGCATCCGAACGACCTGCTGTACCGTCTATTTAACGAGGATGGGGTGCGGGTGTTCGTTCCATCGTCTCTGGTTATGCGCTGCCGCTGTTCGCGAGATCGCGTGGAAAACGTTCTGAGGTCTTTTCCGCGCGATGAGATTGAGACAATGAAGCTGGGAAATGATGTCGTCGTCACGTGCGAATTCTGTAAAAGGGATTATAAATTCGATCCGAC
>CAYZMI010000099.1:0-1925 GCA_964479475.1 uncultured Rhodospirillaceae bacterium
GTGCGCTCCGACCGCGCCGCGACAAAGGCGGATGCATAGCTTATTTCGTAATCTATGAAAGGCCGTAAAGTGCCTTTGCATTGTCGCCTAGGATCTTGTCACAAATTTGGGCGGGGACTTTGCCATCTATTTTTAACCGACGTAGAGCTTCAATTTCGGTAGAAGTATCGTGGTGTCCGTAGTCAGTTCCCACTACCAAATTGTCTTCTCCCGAATAGGGGAGTATTTGGTCGAGATCGTCTGTGGTCTGGCAGGCAACCCAAATATTGTTATCCTTGAGCATACTGCCGCGCATTTCCTCACGTAGGAACATTTTGTATCGCAGTTCCAGATCGTTGAGTGCGTACGGTACCCATTGTGCACTAAGTTCGATAAAACCCCAGCGTACTTTGGGAAATTTTTCAGGAGTACGCGTCCATAACAGGTGATGGAAAGCGCCCACTCCTGATAGCTTAAAACGATTAAAGGCTGAACCTTGATAAAACCGGTATAGGTTCTCGCTGTCGAGCCCGGCGTGTTGGCACACAGCAAGATCAAGTTCACCAGCCACGTCATATAATTCATGCATGAATGGATCGGTTAGCAGATGATCGTGCTCCCACGCCCGTACAAATATTCCGCATGCACCATGATTTTTGCCAAACTCCAACTCCTCGCGAACTTTGTGCATGGAAAGAAGCGGTGGGCACACTACCCACCGCAACCGTTGAGGTGCCTGGGCGTTTATTTCTCCCAACCATCGATTATAACTGCGACACAGCGCATATTCGACATCTGCATTAGACGTGTAGGGCCGAATAAACAATGTTGGATATAGGACTTGCACATCTATTCCCAGCTCATCCATGTGGTCAAGACGTGCGGACACATCTCGAATTTCGCGTGATTCGATGGTGGTGTTTGTATCGAGATTTCGTTCTTTGTCATGAAGTTTCCCATCCACCACCCAATATTCTGAAATAGCATTACCTTGTAAACTCAAGTCCCCCCCATTGTCTGAATTTCTGACGATCATTGGACGGAATTTGGTTTCATTGCTTCTTAGAAAGTCCCACGTACGCGGTGTTTCCAACACATGAGCATCACTATCGATGACAGTCATAGCTCTGCCTCCCGCGTCTTAAAGGCCATAAAGAGATTTGGCGTTGTCACCCAAGATTTTATCGCATACCTGGGACGGAATTTTGCCGTCGGCCCTGATTTGCCGTAATGCCTCTATTTCAGTGGAGGTATCGTGATGACCATAATCAGTACCTACCACTAGATTCTCTTCTCCAGCATAGGAAAGCACGTAGTCTAGGTCGTCCGTTGTCTGACAGGCTACCCAAATATTATTTTCTTTCAACATGTTACCAGGCATCTCCTCACCTCGGAACATCTTGTATTTGAGCTGCAAATCGTTCAGGGCGTAGGGGACCCATTGGGCGCTCAATTCGATGAAACCCCAGCGTACTTTTGGAAATTTTTCTGGCGTGTCACTCCATAGCAGATGGTGGAATGCACCAACACCGGTGAGCTTAAATCGGTTGAAATTGCTCTCACGGAAAAATTCATGGACCATAGTTCCATTCAATCCCGCATGAAGGCAGACCGCCAGATCTAGCTCGCCAGCTAACTCGTAAAGGGGATAAAGATATGCGTCATTCAGTAATTTCTCATTTTCAAATGCACGGATAAATATTCCGCATGCGCCGTGCTTTTTGCCGAATTCAAGTTCCTCGCGCACCTTGTCCATGGATAGTATAGGTGGGCAGACGACCCAACGTAGCCGTTCAGGCGCTTGTTCGTTTATCCATGCTAGCCATCGGTTGTAGCTGTGGCAAAGGCCGAATTCAATGTCAGGATTGGAAGTGATCGGTCGTAGAAATAAGGTTGGATAGAGTACTTGAACGTCAATATCAAGTTCGTTCATATGGTTCACTCGA
>CAYZMI010000099.1:2025-4826 GCA_964479475.1 uncultured Rhodospirillaceae bacterium
GGTTGGATAGAGTACTTGAACGTCAATATCAAGTTCGTTCATATGGTTCACTCGAACTGATACGTCGCTCAATTCCCGAGATTCCTTAGCTGTACTTGCGTCTACATTGTTTTCCTTGGCATGAATGCGACCATCTACTACCCAATATTGGTTCATGGCGACGCCCTGGAAGTTGACCTGACGTTCGCCCTCGACTTGGGAAACAATCATAGGGCGATATTTGGAGTGCTCACCCTCCATATAATCCCAAGTGCGTGCGGTCTCCAATACGTGGGCGTCACTATCGATGACTGTCATAGACTATTTCTCCCGGTCAGAAAAAATTATGGATAATCTGTCAATTCGACCTCGTATCCGTCGGGGTCACGTACGAAGGCTATGTGATAGCGATCGTCAATCGTCATTGGGGTGGGTTCTTCAACAAACTCTATGCCCTCTGCCTTCAGCTTGGCACAAAGCCTTGGGAGATCTGGGACACTGACATTGATATGCCAATAAAGATTGCCCAACACGAATTTGTCCGGCCGATCGTTGTCCTGCACAAGCTCTAACGCATGATGGGTGGCTTCGTCGCCATAAGCCACGTATGCGGCCTTATGGTTACGTTGTACGCTGTCTCGACGACGGGTCACATACATTCCTAGAACCCGGCTGTAAAAATCGATGGACTTTTCCAAGTCTCGAACTTTAAGTGCGGTGTGCCGTAGTCGCGGCGTTCGTGCCGATTGGGCGTCTGTATCTGCCATTTTCGTTCCTGCAAAAGAGCGATTACTTCAATGGTCTCCCACTGAAATTTCAAAAGTTAGCCACTGTCTTATTTGATTTACAGATGGTGGCAAGAAAATCGCCACCTCGTCAATGTTACAGAGTGTCAAACGCCGTTATCTTTGCTACCGGAGTAATCAAGAACTGCCCGTATAATTCCGACATATCCAGTACAGCGGCAGAGGTGGCCCGACAGCATGTCCCGCACCTCTTCTTCGGTAGGTTTGGGATTTTCTTTTAAATATGCCGTAATCGACATTAAAATGCCCGGTGTGCAATAGCCACATTGTAGACCGTGATGTTTTTTAAAGGCCTTTTGCAACCCTGATAGCTCACCGTCTTCATTTGCCAAACTTTCCGCAGTATCAACGGCACAGCCATCGGATTGAATGGCGAAGGTTAAACACGCGCGCGCCACTTCGCCATCGATCAAAACCGTACAGGCCCCGCATACACCATGTTCGCAACCTACATGACAGCTTGTGATACCAATTTCATGGGTTAAAAAGTCGCTCAACAGCATACGAGGTTCTGCGTGGCCGGTTACATTCTGACCATTTAGAGAAATATTAACAGGATAGCGCCCCTCTCTATTTAGTTTCGACATGATTTGGCCTCCTCGATTACGCGTCGCCCAAGCCTGCGTACAAGTTCACGTCGGTATCGAGCCGTCGCATGAATATCATCATAACCGCCGAGGTCCCAAGCGAACGAGTTCAGCGCATCATCCAGTGCAGCGCCTTCAAGCATATCCAATTCGCGAACGGTGGGTTTGTCAGCCACCCCTCCAACACCAAGCCTAATTTTGCTCGATGAAACTACTGCAGCTACCGCTACGATTGCAAAATCACCCCGCCGCTGTGCCATCTCGGTAAAAGCGTAACCCTCTCCTGATTGTTTGAGGGGGTAACGTGCTGCGGCAACTAGTTCGTCGGCTCGTTTAGCCACCGATAGCATGCCCGTCTGGAAATCATCGGCCGATAGCACCCGTTCACCAACACTCGAGTGCAACACCACTTCCCCGCCTAATGTCGCAAGACAAAGCGGTAATTCGGAGCTCGGATCGGCATGGGCCAATGAGCCACAGACTGTACCTCGGGCCCGCGTCTGGTAATGACCGATAAACGGAAGTGCCGCCTTGACCAAAGGCAATTGATCACCAAGTTCCTCCCATCGTTCTAACTCCGATTGTCGCGTAGACGCGCCAATTTCAACTACACCGTTACGGGGTCGAATATAGTTCATCGACTCCGATTTAGAGATATCAACAAGGAGCTGCGGTTCGGCTAGTCGGAAATTTAACATGGGAACAAGTGACATACCGCCTGCAATGATACGCGCGTCTTCTCCGCCATCGGCGAGCGCTTGTGCCGCTTCCTCCGACGTCATTACCTTGAGATAGTCAAATGCCTTCGGCTTCATTTTAAAATTCCCAAACTTCGCAAAATTCTTCGCCACAGCGACGCGGTAATGGGCACCGTTCCTGGCTCTCGGTCCACTTGGGCGACCAGGCGCTGAAAGAATTGATTTACAACCGATTTAGTAGCACCCTCGAGGAGCCTGCCACCGACCGACGCAACAGTTCCTGTGAGTTCAATGGCATAATCGTATCCGACGCGGGTCCCATCGCCTTCAGCTTTGAGTTCAACGTGACCCGTACCCTGAGAAGCACCCAGGGGTCCGATCACGCCGCCCGATAATTTTGCTTTCACCGGCTCTACCATATCAGTAAGTGCCACATTGGCTGTAAATCTTCCCCTAACGGGTCCCACACCTAGGGAAACGTCGGCGCGGTATGCGTCGCTACCAATTTTATCCAGTTTGTGACACCCGGGAATTACTGTTGCAAGAGCTTCCGGATCGAGCAATGTGCGCCAAACATCAAGAGGGGGGGCGGGTACAAAGGTTTCACCTGAACCACGCATGACTTGGCCGCCAGATGAAGCTACTTCATTGTCAGGTGTTCCGTGGGCGGGTGGCATTTCGTTACCATGGATGAGCGCACTTACTCGCGAAGGGATCAAAGGTAGAGTGAG
>CAYZMI010000099.1:4926-6999 GCA_964479475.1 uncultured Rhodospirillaceae bacterium
TTTCGTTACCATGGATGAGCGCACTTACTCGCGAAGGGATCAAAGGTAGAGTGAGGTCCTCCTCGCCAAGTGCATCGGCAACCGCATTAGCAATGCAGACCGGCGTCGACATACAGTTGCCCTCGCCGATACCCTTCGCGCCCAATGGTGTCACCATCGACGGAGATTCCATATGAATAATCTGAGGTTCGGGTACTTCATAGGCGGTGGGTACTAGATAATCCGCAAACGTTCCACTCAAGAAGCTGCCATCTTCGCCATAGACAAATTCCTCGTACAGTGCACAGCCGACCGCCCACGCGAAGGCGCCATGGACCTGTCCTTCCGCTAGCAGAGGGTTCAATAGCGTGCCTGAATCGTGCATAGTTACGTATTTGTCAATTCTCACTTCGCCCGTGTCACGATCTATTTCCACGCCACAAAAATCGAACACGAATGCATAAGTCAGCGAGGTGTTAATCTGATCTTTGTCATTAGGAGATTCTAGCTCGGGTGGAGACCAAGAGCCTGTTTCCCTAACACAAGGTTCCATTTCCTCCGGCAAGTTACCTGGTGTCCAGTGTGCGGCACCTGCGGCACGATAGAAATTAATCGAATTATCGGGGTTGTTTGGATCAAAAATTTTACCGTTTTCGAAACTCAGTTGATCGGCCGGTATATTTAGGTTTTGACTGGCAATACGCGATAGTTTGTTGCGCACTTTTTGTGCCGCCATTTGACATGCGACCGCTGTAGCGGATGAAAAACGAGACGAATAGTTGCCGGTAGCGATGGACCATGCATCTTTGGCGGTGTCAAAATCCAAATTGACCTTTATGTGGTCTGGCGTCAGGCCTAATTCGTCAGCGACAATCTGCGACAGAACTGTCATATGACCCTGACCTTGGGGAATGGAATCGGCAGTAACGCTGACGGTCCCCAGAGGGTCGACATTTACTGTTGCGTTGGCTACCGCACCTCCTTTTGGGTTTCGCCGCCGTTCGTCCCGCGGCAGAATGTTGGAAAGGTAGCCCATGTTTGATTGAGCCGGCTCGACAATAGCGGCATAGCCGATACCATAAAGTTTACCCGCTGCTGTGGCTTCTTCTTTTCGCTTCTTTAGTTGCGCAAGTCCCCCTTCCTCAACAGCTTTTTGCACTGCCTTGGGATAATCACCAGAATCCAGCAAAGCGCCGGCTGCGGCTCTATAGGGAAACACGCCGCCGGGAATCAGATTTTTACGCATTACTTCCAATGGATCTATACCTAGTTCCACAGCAATTTTATGCATCACGCGCTCAATCGCGTAATACATCTGCGGTCCGCCAAATCCACGCACCATGGCGGACGGACACTTGTTGGTCATGACTACTCGGTTGGTCACCATCAAATTTTTAATATCGTAGGCCCCTGTCAAAATGCCGTGCATGCGGTATAGGGGACCCGGCATAGGAGCGCGCAAAAAAGCTCCATAATCGTCTTGCTGATCAAAACGGAACGCTGTGACCGTTCCATCATTTTTAACTGCGGCGTCTATTTCAACCAGCCGGTTAGGTGCCGCTGCTGCAGCCGCAAGATGTTCGAGACGGTCTTCCACCCACTTGACTGGTGCACCCACTTTTTTCGAGGCCAAACAAATTAGCACTACATAGGGAAATATTTGGACTTTTACGCCAAACCCCCCACCCGACCATTGAGGGGTCCGCATTCGAAGCTGTGAGTTTTTGACCCGAAGCGCCATTGACATGACAGGGTGTGAGGTGAACGGCCCCTGATAGTTAGACGCAACGTCATATAGGTCTTCACCTGGATGATAGTCCGCGGTGACAACAAATCCTTCCAGCGGCGTTTGCGAATTCCGCGGATAGCGAACTTTGAGCGAAACGACTTTATCTGCGTCGGAAAATGCACCTTCGGGATCGCCATAAGTAAAATCGCGGGTCGACACCACGTTACTACCGACTGTTTCGTGGACCTGGGGTGCGTCGACTTTTATTGCTTCCTCTTGATCGATAGCCGGTGGTAGCGCTTCATATTCGACTGCGATTTCATTGACCGCGTCCTCGGCGATGTATCGATTGCGGGCTATCACCA
>CAYZMI010000100.1:0-1682 GCA_964479475.1 uncultured Rhodospirillaceae bacterium
GGCATCAAAAAAGTCGTGGATTATCTGAATAAAGACGTATTGCCCGGCGCAGGCTTAATCATGAAACAAGTTCATGACGACACAATCTATATCAACTTTGCTATTGATTTGGTGACGCAGAACATATGGTTGGGTGGAACTATGGCGGCGATAATTTTGTTGCTGTTTCTGCGATCCTTTGGAGCAACCGCTACCGTCTCGTTGGCCATTCCGGTGTCTGTCATAGGTTCATTTGTAGCCCTGGCTGCGTTAGGCCGCTCCATCAATGTTATTTCCCTTGCAGGTATTGCCTTTGCAGTTGGCATGGTCGTGGATGCGGCAATTGTCGTCCTGGAAAACATATTCCGTCATCGCGAGATGGGCCGTGGCCGACTTGAAGGCGCGGTAAAAGGTGCAGGCGAAGTTTGGGGGGCTATCATGGTCTCCGCGGTAACGACTGTGGTTGTATTTGCGCCGGTCCTGGTCATGGATTTGGTCGTTGGTCAGCTTTTCCGAGACATTGCTGTTGCTCTTTCTGTAGCCGTTCTGTTGTCCTTGATAGTATCAATTACTGTAGTGCCGGCACTTGCATACAGGCTAATCGGCGATAAAACTCAAGAAGCGTCCAATCGATTAAATATTCCAGGAGTGGATCATTTTGCGCGCGGATTTGTCCGTGTCGTGATGGGGGTTACTAGGCAAACAACAAGATACAAAGCGTTAGGCGTAGTGGTCGTCATGTCGATTTGCGGAATTGCTGCAGTGGGCACGTGGTTGTTTTTGCCAAAGCTGAGTTATCTGCCTAGCGGTAACAGAAACTTTGTGCTCGCAATTGCCAATCCGCCCCCAGGATATAACTTAAAGACGCTCAACAACATGGCCACAAAGGTGGAGAATATCACGCGCCGTTATTGGGCCGAGCCTGACGAAATCCCAAAGGAATGTGCTTCCTGGTATTCGCGCATCTCGACCCAAGGAGCCGGATGGTTCCCGCTGAGTATAGAACCATGCGATAAAGGAGATGTCCGCATTGATAGGTTTTGGTTCGTCGCCCGCTCTACTTCAACCTTTATGGGCGCAACGGCGACTGATCCAACGCGAGCGAAAGAGCTTGAACCTATCATGGCCCGTGCTGTATTCGCTGAGCCAGGAACATTTGGCTTCGCTCGGCAACGGTCTCTATTTGGGCGTGGGTTTGGCGGCTCCGAAATTGTAGAACTGGATATCACAGGCCCAAATTTGGAGGACCTTCTCGCCCTCGCTCGCGAAGCGGTACCCATCCTGGGACGTGAAATGCCCCGCGGGAAAGGAAAGGGCCGGACGCGTATTCGGCCTAAGCCGGGTTTGGAACTAGGAGCACCCGAGGTTCGGCTAATTCCGGACCTCTTACGGCTTGCCGATGTAGGACTTACTGCGCGGGATTTAGGTCTTTCAGTTGACGCCTTCAATGATGGGCTCCGCGTTACTGAGGTTACACGCGGCAGCAAACGAATTGATCTGACCCTCATGGGACCCGATCGACGGGCACAATCGACCCAGAGTATCGGCAATCTTCCGGTTGTGACCCGGACGGGCCAAATATTGCCAGTATCCTCACTTGCGAAAATTGAAGTTACGGAAGGGCCAACACAAATTCGACACCTGGAAAGAATTCGCACCGTCACGCTTCAGGTGCGGCCCTCATCGGACATTGCATTGGAAGA
>CAYZMI010000100.1:1782-5193 GCA_964479475.1 uncultured Rhodospirillaceae bacterium
CTATCAGCAGTGTTGACGTTATTGATAATCCCGCCATTACTCTCTTTCGCAGCCCCATTACTCAGGCGGGAGCGTGGTTCAATGGCGGAGCCTGTTCCTGTTGGTTCAACCGCAATTTAGGTTGAGCGGAATTTTGAGATAGCGTGTTCCGTTACCCTCCGGTTTTGGGAGTTGCCCGGCACACATATTTATTTGGATTGCTGGCCAAATGAGCCTGGGCATACGTAACGAAGCATCCCTCTCCTCACGCATGGCAACAAATGACTTCTCGTCCACACTTCCCCCGACATGTATGTTGGTCCTTTTTTCATCGCCAACTGTCGTCTCCCAAGCGTAATCCCGAGAACCACCAGCTCCATAGTCGTGATTTATATAAATTCGTGTATTTTCCGACAATTTCAGAATGCGCTTTAGCGACTGATATAACTGAGTTGCGCTGCCACCGGGAAAATCGCAACGCGCTGTCCCTGAATCAGGCATAAAAAACGTGTCACCTGTAAAAGCTGCATCGCCAATAACATAGGTCACGCACGCCGGAGTGTGACCAGGTGTATGCAAAACGGTACACTCCAAACCGCCAATGCAAAATATTTCACCGTCACCAAACAAGTGGTCGAATTCGCTTCCATCAGCTTTTAAGCCCCCGCTGAGATTGTAAATGGATGAAAAAGTTTCTTGAACTTTTGTTACACCTTCCCCAATTCCGATTTTACCACCGACACTTTTTTGCAAATGTGCTGCAGCAGTCAGATGATCGGTATGTACATGTGTCTCCAAAACCCACTCAACCTTTAAGTCATGGTCACGGATGTAGGAGATCACCTCGTCTACAGCTCCAGTCGATGTAACGCCGGAGGCTAATTCAAAATCGAGCAAACTATCAATAACAGCGCATGCAGAACTGTCGGGGTCATGGACCAAGTGCGTTGCATTATTGGTCGCTTTATCGAAAAACGTTTTTACGCTTGGGAACATTACTAAAAAAATTTTTGTTAAAGGTTAGTGATCACAGCATTTTGGTTCAGACTCTGCAAAGAGGAATTGTAAAATTTGGAGTTTGACTTGCGAATTTGACGCTTTCGCTCAAGTCTCTTAAGTATTCTGATCAAGTTTTGGATGATTTATCCCAATGTCAAACGGCTATTTTAACCCTGTTGAAAATATTAATACCTCTCCGCCGGTTTCAGACGGAGTAAAAAACACGACGTGTTTCATGTGCGGTAGTCGCTGCGGCATCAGTATACACGAGTTAGACGGTAACATTCGCTATATCGAAGGAAACAAGGCCCACCCGGTGAACAAGGGGACGATCTGTGCAAAAGGGGCAGCGGGAATTATGAACCATTTCTCGCCAGCTCGTTTAACCAAGCCACTGAAACGCGTCGGTCAACGCGGGAAGGCAGAGTTCCAAGAAATCGAATGGGATGAAGCGCTATCCCTTGCTACAAGCTGGCTATCCGACATAAAAACGACTGATCCCAAAGGGCTGGCCTTCTTTACCGGGCGTGATCAAAGCCAAAGTTTTACTAGCTGGTGGGCATCTCAATTTGGCACACCAAACTACGGATCAAATAGCAGTTTATGCGCGTCTAATATAGCTGCAGCTGGTTTGTATACTATCGGCGGCTCATTTTGGGAGTCCGGTGAGCCAGATTGGTCCCTATCCAAATATTTTGTAATGTTCGGCGTTGCGGAGGATATGCTTGGCAATTCATTCAAAGCTGGGCTCGCCACATTAAAAGCCACCGGCGCCAAATTTTTGTCAGTCAACCCGATCAAAACTGGATATTCAGCCATCGCTGATGAATGGCTGGGAATTCAACCAGGCACAGATGGAATATTCGTTTTAGCCCTGATCCATGAGTTACTTAAATCAGACGCAATCGATTTAGACTATATCGTCCGTTACACCAATTTACCTTGGCTGGTCATTCAAAATCCTGGCGAGCCGGATAATGGATTGTTCGCCCGTGGCGAAAACAATGAACCACTCTGCTGGGACGGAGCCAAGAAATTTATCACCGATGCGTTGAAACCTGACGTTACCCCTGCCTTAGCTGGAGTGCAAAGGTTGCCCGACGGGCGCAAAGTTATCCCCGCATTTGAGCTGATGGCGCGCCGATACCTTGATACCGCCTATTCGCCTGAGACTGCTGCGCGAGCGACAAATATACCTGCAGACACCATTCGAAGAATAGCAGCTGAGTTAGCAGAAACGGCATTCAAAGACGAAATAGAAGTGGACCAGGCTTGGACGGACTGGGCGGGAAGGAAGCACCCCACAACAAAAGGCCGACCTGTGGCGATACATGCGATGCGTGGTATTTCTGCGCATTCAAACGGATTTCATACATGCCGCGCCATTCATCTTCTGCAAATTTTGCTTGGCAGCATCGATTGCCCAGGTGGGTTTCGTTACAAACCACCGTTTCCAGTTGTACCGCCAGCGCATTTAAAACACTCAGACGAATACAAACAAAGCAGTCCAAATGGGGATATGCCAGGTGTAGCACTGCAATCTATTGCCAGTCCCCAGGATTTGCTGATTGATGAAAACGGTGCCCCCCAACGGATAGATAAGGCCTTGTCGTGGGAAGCGCCGATAGCTGTGCATGGAATGATGCAGGCGTTGGTCAAAAATGCCGTCAACCATGACCCTTACCCAATTGAGTGTTTGTTCCTACACATGACAAACTTAGCGTGGACTTCTTCCATGAACACAAGCGAGGTCATGGAGATGTTAACGGCCCAGGATCCATCGACCGGCAACTACCGCATCCCAAAAATAATTCATTCCGATGCTTATTTTTCTGAGACTGTAGCCTATGCGGACTTGGTCCTGCCAGACACCACGTATTTGGAACGATGGGACTGCATGTCTTTGCTTGATCAACCCATATCAAGTCCAAATGAGTTTGCAGATGCCATTCGCCAGCCTGTCATTGAGATAAAAGAAGACGTGCGCCCGTTCCAGGATGTTTTACTTGAGTTGGGTACACGCATCGGACTACCTGGCTTTACTAATGACGACGGAACGCCCAAATACCCAAATGGGTATCCGGATTATCTCATAAACCATGAGCGTTCGACTGGAATTGGACCATTAGCCGGATGGCGTGGCGCGGAGGGCCAAGAGGATTTCCGTGGCCCACCTAACCCAAGCCAATTGGACCGTTATGTGGAAAACGGATGCTTCTGGCAATTCGAACTGCCACCAGAGCAACGCTATTACCGATTTGCGAACCGTAATTATTTAGCGTTTGCCGCAGAAATTGGTTTTGTCGCAAATCCGGAACAGATAATCCTTCAGCCTTATTGTGAACCATTGCAGCGGTTTCGCCTTGCCGCTCAGGGACACGGAGATATTCAGCCCTCAGACCGAGACCGAAATCGAATAGACACTTATTTCGA
>CAYZMI010000100.1:5293-6912 GCA_964479475.1 uncultured Rhodospirillaceae bacterium
TGTGCGGTTAGCTGCAAAGAGTGGAATACCGGTGGTCATTCTGGGCCCTTGCCAGACCATCAGCCATTTGGTGTTGATACATTTGGTGTTTGGTTCAATCGAGTTCATACCTTTGAGTGCGGAGAAGGTGCTGACAGTAGAACAGTTCATTTCCCACGATCCTGTTTACACTGCGAACAGCCCGCCTGCGTCACAGTTTGTCCGACAGGCGCCTCATACAAAAGGGAAGAGGACGGAATTGTATTGGTCAACGAGGACCTATGTATGGGCTGCAAACTTTGTTCCTGGGCATGTCCATACGGCGCCCGCGAATATGATTATGATTCTGGGGTCATCAAAAATTGTACGCTCTGCATAGACCGAATTTACAACACAAACCTGGACGAAGAAGACCGCGTGCCGGCATGTGTGAGCGCTTGCCCAACCGGTGCACGCCACTTTGGTGACTTGGGTGATCCTAATTCCGATGTTTCCTTGCTCGTAAAAGACAGGAATGGTTTCGACTTAATGCCAGAATTAGGCTACCAACCGAGTAACAAATATTTACCACCTCGAGAACGAGGGGAAAGTGCGACACCGAAAGTCCTTCCTGAAGTTGAAAAAGCCGAAGGAAGTGAAGTCCGGTTATTTCGTTGGCTGGATGCTCTACTTTCCCGGTGAAGTGCAATAAACATTTAACTAATGCATCCCGCCTATTCCATAATTCTTTTCACAACATTTTCGGGCGCTGGATACGGTCTACTGATCGTGTTGGCTATATTTGCATTATCGGGCGGTGTACCCCCGGACAGATGGTTTGGATTTTTCAGTTTTTTGTTCGCATTTATGATGATCACATTTGGTCTGATAGCGTCCACATACCATCTGGGGCATCCTGAAAAGGCTTGGCGGGCCCTATCACAATGGAAAACATCTTGGCTGTCCCGAGAAGGAATATTAGCCCTTGCAACATATATTCCCGGACTGCTCTTCGCATTTGGATGGGTCTTTATGGAAAGTCATCAGGGCGGGTGGCGACTCATGGCTGGCCTCACCATGATCTTGTCATTGATGACTGTGTTTTGCACGGCAATGGTCTATGCAAGCCTGCGAACTATTCGAGCCTGGTTCAATCCTCACACCGTCAGGGTTTATCTCGCATTTTCAGTATGGACTGGGAGTATCTGGTTCAATTTGTTGGCCCACATTTTTGGTGTCCATACCCCATGGGTTGGCGTCGCCTTTATAATCGCGGGGTTTCTCGCTTTCTTTTTTAAACGCAAATACTGGAGATTTATCGATCAACACCCCCCCTGGGTAACGCCAGAAAGTGCGACGGGTTTGGGAGAGATGGGTAAGGTTCGACTTTTGGCCCCTCCAAATACACAGGAAAATTATGTTCAACAAGAAATGGGCTTTCGGATCGCTCGCCAGCATGTGGAAAAACTTCGGCGTTGGGCATTCCTAGGGTCTTTCCTACTACCATGGACTATCGCGGCAATCACAGTGGATGCGGATCCTTGGTTCAAATTCCCAGGTGCAATCATCTCAGTTGTGATAATGATGGCCGGCGCACTGATTGAACGGTGGTTATTTTTTGCCGAAGCAAAACATACGACTATGTTGTACTATGGTGCGCA
>CAYZMI010000101.1:0-2624 GCA_964479475.1 uncultured Rhodospirillaceae bacterium
CCTGTTCTTTTTGCAAAATTCGCTCGCGCGTAACCATGTCATAGTCAAAAATTCGTTGCGGCGTGGTTGGTGAACTATAACTATAGCGTAGCGTGGTCGTGCCGAACTCATACCCCCGAATAAGGTCAAGCTCATAGGCCTCTTCTTCAAAGCTGATAACATGCTCCGTTCCGTCTGACAGAGACCGGATGACTATGCGGGGTACTGCGTGCTCTCGTTCCAGGCGGACCAAATAATCTTCGAACAGTAGCATGGCACGGATCAGCCGCCCTGGTTTGTAAGCAACTAAATCATTCCAATTAGCGGGATTGGGATGCGATAACGTTGTTTCTGCTATCTTGAAATCGACTGCGCCCTCAGTATTGGTCCGAATCAGAAAGTTTTCCCCATGATCGCTTACCTCGTATGTCACACCAGTGTTGCGCGGCGCAATAAGGATTGGTGGGGTATTTGGATTGTCCGTGTCGACCAACCTAACTTCCGATGTGTCTGCGTGATCATGCGCATTGATAATAATGAACCGTCCGCTCTCGGTTTTGTGGATTCGCAGAAAATAGGCGGGATCGAGTTCCTCACAAACCAACACGTCTTCGTGGGTGGGCGTTCCAATCTTGTGGCGGAGGACCTTTGACGGTCGGTGGTTGTCATCGAGCACCGTGTAAAACAGCCAAGTACCGTCAGCTGACCATTCGATGTCACCTTGCGCATTGTGCAAGACATCCTCTAGAACGGTATCAGTCTCTAAATCTTTGAACTGGACTGAGCAATATTCCGATCCGTTATAATCCACGGCATAGGCAAACCGCGTGTGGTCTTTAGTGTGTGCGGTGCCATGAATTGAAAAAAACTTCTCTTCCTCCGCTTCCTTATTTCCATCGAGTAAGATTTGCTCGTCCGCGCCGGCGTTACTACTTTTATTCGAATCGCGATGTCGGCGGCACAACGTTGGATATTGTCCACCCGTGACGAAACGTTGGTAATAACACCATGGTCCATCAGGTGATGGCACTGAACTATCATCTTCCTTAATCCGGGCCTTTAATTCTTCCATCAGTAAATTGCGTAGGTTGGTAATTGGGCTAAGAACTCTGCTGGTATGTGCGTTCTCTTCTTCCAAATAGCCGCGAATGTCCTGACGTAGTGTCTCCGGTTGACGCATAACCTGTTGCCAATCTGAATCTCTTAACCATGCATATGGATCGACAATTATGCGCCCATGCCGTTCGATTGCCTCCTCGCGGCGGTCAGCAACCGGCGGTGAGTGCTGGGATGTAGGTTTAGGTTTCAAATATCTGTCCTCGCGGACAGGACTTTTCTGTAAATTTCTTCCTTGCGCAAGAGAGGATTCGATTTGTGGAGTATTATTTAGTGGTCATGGAACCAATTTCTGAAAGGTTTTGGTATATAGGAGGTTCCGATGGTACGTCCTGTCGCTAAGGTGCACTTATTTTGTTGGTTGGCCGTCAATCCGGCCCACTGGCGTTCACGGAGTACGGCATAGACACCAGAAAATATCGTCCTTACTATCTTAATTCAGGTAAGGCCGGACTGGATGGATTTGGCCACAATGAGCGACTGGACTGGGTCGACCGGCTTCTTTTATTAATAGAGCCCATTTGGACACCACCGGTCGGAGAAAAATTTGGAGGTTTTGCAGTGGCGATAATAGATGCGGATACCCACGTCGATGAATGTGAAAGTACTTGGGCCAAGTTGGAGGGAACTCCTCATGCAAAGTATATCCCCATAACTGCCCATCTACCGGCTGAAGTAACTGATCACGCCGGTTATCGTGGATTGGATAACCGAATGTGGCTGGTGGAAGATAGAATGCAGAACCGGGCCATTCGTGATGAAGTTAACCATCCACTTAGGGTCTATCGTGAGCTTGAGGATGTACCTGGCCGGATCGCCCACATGGACGAGATGGGCGTCGAAGCCCAAGTAATCTACCCGACGTTTTTTATTCGTTACGCTACAGAAAATTCGGAAGCGGAATGGGCATTGACTACCACCTATAATCGTTGGCTTGCAGAAAAATGTGCGTCCACCAATGGTCGTCTCCGCTGGGCGGCTATGTTACCCTTTCTGAGGCCTGAGGCCGCCGTCGAAGAACTGCGCTGGGCGAAAGAAAATGGCGCCTGTGGATTTTTCAAGCGCGGATTTGATCTCGACAAGGTAGTAACAGATCCGCATTTTTTTCCTGTTTATGAGGAGGCGAGCGCGCTCGACCTTCCCATGTGCATTCATACGGGGCACCCGCTTCCTCACGACGAATGGGACCGGGGCTTCCCGATCATGCATTCATTTACTGAAGTGATAAAATCGAAATTACCTGAGAAATTTCCGAATTTGCGGTTCGGTTATGTTGAAGCTGGTGCATCGTGGATACCCTACATGGTATCTCAATTGGGTGCTCGCATTCGTCAAGCGGATCGCGGCCTCGATAAGTATTTGCCGCACATGTATGAGTTGGCTCCGGAGCTATTCCGCGAAAATCGGGCCTTTATCACAGTGGATTTAATTGACGATATCGAGTCTATTCTGAAATTCGGTACTGAAGACAATTTAATGATCGGCACTGACTACAGTCACACAGATATTTCCGCAAATTTGAGCGCCTT
>CAYZMI010000101.1:2724-4054 GCA_964479475.1 uncultured Rhodospirillaceae bacterium
TCGATCAGGATGAAGGCCATGGTGCAATATGCGTCCGATTTATTTACCCATGCGTGGTTGGTTCCGCGCTGGACCATCACGTCGCCCTGGTTCATCACAACCTCGGCGTCATCCAGATACATGGTCATTTCGCCTTTGAGGCAAATGGCGTAATCCACTGTTTCAGTGCGATGCATGAAGGAATGTTTTTTTGTGGCCTCAGTTGTTTCATGCTGTAACGCGCCGTCCGCTCCATATTCTTCAAACGCCTTTTTAGCTGTTTCTTCGTCTACCTGTCCGACATCTTTTTCTGGCGGGAACTCGATTAATCTAAAAGTGGTACCTTCGGCCGGCGGCGGTAGTGGCAAATCGACACTGGTTTCCTCTTCAGGACCATCATAACGCGCGGGAGCAGATTTGGTGGTCCACATATTATGGAAGATTACGCCCGGTCGGTTAGGCGTTGTCTTAACACCGGGGGTTGGGCCGTCGGCGATGATGATGGCTTTCCCATCAGCGTCGTGTCCAGTAACGATGCGGCGAATACCCGAGGGTTGTTTGTCGTTCATCTTGTAGCTCGCTTTCCAATTGGGATTTATAGTTTGTCCAGAAAATCAATAAGCCCTGCATTGAAGGCATGGCTATTTTCCATGTTTGAAATATGCCCGGCGTCAGGCACCACATGTAACTCCGATCCAGCGACCGCTTCCTTCATGGGCCCCATATATTCGGGATTAGCGGCGGGATCGAATTCGCCACAAATGAACAGCGTGGGTACATTGATGCGACCAAGCTTATTACCGTACTTAATATTCTGTAGCGCGTTGGCACAACCAACAAAGCCATCAAGCGGGGTGGAGGCTACCATCTCGTTGATTTTTTCCATTACGGTGCTATTGGCCGGATCTTGCACGAATGTCTTCGTAAACCAGCGAGAAGTAGTGGGCTCTGCCATGCCCGGCATACCCTTTTCTTTCGCCATGGCAATGCGTTCATCCCACGCCTTGTTAAATATTGCTTCCGTATCGTAACGCAGGTCGCATCCAATAAAGGCCGATAACCGGTCGCTGTGTTTGATGGATAAGCCTACCCCCGTAGTTCCGCCCATGGAAAGGCCGCAAAAGACACTGCGTTTAACACCTATCTCATCCCAAAGGGCGACGACGTCCGAGACCAGTAGTTCGAATGAATAAGGGGGCTCTGTGGCATCCGTACCCCCATGGCCACGCTGATCGTAGCGTAGGACCCGCCAGTTGCCCGATAATAATTCTACTTGTTCGTCCCACATGCTGATATTGGTCGCGAGCGAGTTACTGAAAGTAATCCAGGGCGCGCCTTTAGGCCCTTCGAT
>CAYZMI010000101.1:4154-6890 GCA_964479475.1 uncultured Rhodospirillaceae bacterium
ATGAGCTGCGCTTGCACGTTGGGCTTGAACAGGTTCAGTATTTACCGCTCCAACACATTTTAACGTATGACTACCAACACCATAATGGGCTCACCCGTGCGCAGGCGGAAGTGGTGGCGGGACGTGTCTCTGCATTAAATGAGTGCTTCTACTGAACCACCGGACATGCAAGGTTCCTCCGTGAGAGTGGGCGCATTACGAACTTAAAGGTTAATCCAGAGGCAATCGTCCGGCCTGAATTGGATACAGGCGTGCCGAATGGAGAATTGCTGTTGGCATATTCGGATGCGGTGATTGGGACTGATGTTGCGGCGTTGAACGCGGCACGCAATGCACTTGCATCGGCACTCGGATCATCCGCAATCGCCGGAGCGGCGGCTATTGCGGCTAATTTTTCTAAAAATGATCGTATTGCCAACGGACTTGGGATCCCGGTAGATCCCCTCGTGCTCGAGGGTACCATAGATTTGCGTGAACAGCTCGGCATTAACAAATTTCGTTCTGCAGTCAACACCTTCCGCCATATGGAAAATAAAAAGGACGACTAATTTTTTTAGGTGCCATAAAGACGATCGACACAAATTCCGAATTCAAATTTGCATTTGATGGTGCATTACTAAAGAGCAGGCGCCTTGAGCTCCCTGCAATTTTCATCGAATGTGATCTTGGCCCCGGTCAATTCGGCGAGTTGACTTGCAGATAAATCAGGCAGTTTTTCACGAACCAAGAACCCATCATCTGTTACGTCGATCACCGCATGGTCGGTATAAATTCGATTGACTACCCCCTGACCGGTAAGCGGGTAAGTGCAGCTCTCCATTAGTTTGGCATGGCCGTCGCGGGTGCAGTGATCTGTCATGACGAATACTGTTTTAGCTCCGACAGCTAGATCCATGGCACCACCCACACCGGGTGGACGCGAATTGTCGAGCGTTGCCCAGTTGGCCAGATCGCCATTGTGTGCAACCTGAAAAGCGCCCAAGACGCAGTAGTCGAGATGTGCGCCTCGGATCATGGCAAACGAATCTGTGTGATGAAAATAGCTGCCGCCGGGCAACAATGTAACTGGTTTTTTTCCAGCATTAATCAAATCCGGATCTTCCTCTCCCTCTGCTGGTGTGGGCCCCATTCCCAGAATGCCGTTTTCGCTGTGCACCACCACTTCGCGCTCCTTCGGTAAATAGTTGGCAACTAGCTCCGGTGCACCAATACCCAGATTAACGTACGCGCCGTCGGGAATATCTTGGGCAATTCGCCAGGCCAGTTGCGGGCGGGTCAATTTAGGCATGATCAGGCTCCGTTTATTTGTATAACCCGGTCCACATAGATGCCTGGGGTCACAACCTGTTCCGGGTCGATTTCACCAAGCTCAACGAATTGGTCCACTTGTACTACGGTAGTGTTAGCCGCCATGGCCATGGTAGGGCCGAAATTTCGCGCTGATTTATTGTAGCTAAGGTTGCCCCATCGGTCCGCGTGCTTGGCTTTAACAAAGGCAAAATCAGCTTTGAGTGGGTATTCCAATACATAGTCTTCGCCGTCGAAGTTGCGCACTTCTTTACCTTCAGCGAGCGGCGTGCCCACCGATGTCCGTGTGTAAAACCCTCCAATACCAGCGGCTGCGGCGCGCATGCGTTCACTCAGCGTACCCTGTGGCACGATTTCAAGTTCTAAGAGTCCAGCAGTAAACTGTTCTTTGGTTATCTCTGAGTTGGATGAGTTGGGAAATGAGCATATTACTTTGGCAACGCGTCGCTCTTGCAATAATTTGATGAGACCTCGCTCTCCTTCGCCGGCGTTGTTGGAAATTATAACTAAATCGTGCCAGCCATGGTCGAGTAGTGCCTCCAGTAAATCGTGCGGCGCGCCGGCGGCACCGAACCCACTCGACATGATCGTGGCACCATTTTTCATGCCGGCCAGTGCTGATTCAAAATCATAAACTCTTTTGTCAATCATGTAGTAACCGCGTCGAATTTGTTTTCATCACCGCCGCTAAATATATCTAGTATTTTCTGGCGCACTCTGTACCGGTAATCAATGGCAGGTTAATTTGTCGTTAATAGGCAAAGGACACACCGATGGCAACCAAGACTAAGCAGTCGGGATCTGCGAAAGCAGACCACTCATATCCCGATTTTCATGACCATATGGCTACACTTGAAGAAGCCGGCCTAGTCCAAGTCGTGGACGCGCCGGTGAATAAGGACACCCAGTTACATCCCCTGGTACGCTGGCAATTCCGTGGTGGAATTGCGGAAGAAGACCGCAAAGCTTTTAAATTCACGAATGTCACTGACAGCCTGGGCCGGTCCTACAATATGCCGGTTGTGGTTGGCGCACTCTCGACCAATGAAAAAATGTATTCCATTGGTATGGGGGTGCCAGTGGAAAAAATTGGCGAGCGATGGAATCACGCCATGGCCAATCCAATTCCACCAAATACAGTGGAAGAGGCTGTGTGTCATGAAGTCGTAGTTACCGGTGATGATTTGGTGGGTGAGGGCAAAGGATTAGATGTGCTGCCGGTTCCTATTTCAACACCCGGTTATGATAGCGCGCCCTATTTAACGGCTACCAACGTCACCACGAAGAACCCGGAAACGGGGACACAGAACATGGGAACCTACCGGGCAGGACTTAAATCCTCTGACCGGCTTGCACTTAGGATGGTGGCGAGACCAGGTGGAGCCGAGGGTCATTTGCACTGGAACCTTTATAAAGAGCGTGGCGAAA
>CAYZMI010000102.1:0-2379 GCA_964479475.1 uncultured Rhodospirillaceae bacterium
GCTTTTGCCCGGCGCTGGTCTTAATCACAAGTCGGGCATCCCTTAACAAAGGAACAAGTCGGGCTGCACGCCGGGCCGCTAGATGCGCAGGTGGATATTGATTAAATGCTCCAACCTGCACGCTCCAGCTATCGTTATTAAGATCCATTTCGTCGTTTACAGCCGACGGTGAAATCTTCGCCAACGAGATTTGCTGAGAATTTGTATTAGTACGCCTAACCTTATTATAGCCCTGTGCTAAAAGTACGGTGTCAAGGCGATCGTTTTCAGCAAGCATTTTAAATACCCGACGCAGCAGCGTTTTTGTGTGCCGATCACGTCTGTTAGCAGATTTTCCACCAAACACGAGTGCAATCAAACGGTGCCCGCTTCTTTGCACGGATAGAGCAATATTATAGCCCGATGCACGAACATAACCGGTTTTGATTCCATCGGTACCTTTGTAATACCTCAATAAGCGATTATGATTACGGAAATCCCGGCCGCGATACCTAAATTTTCTCATGGAAAATTTATGGAAGTGTTGCGGGAAATTTCGCCGTAGCGCCATGGCGAGTTTTGCCAAATCGCGTGCCGTGCTAATCTGTGCCCTATTGGGTAGTCCTGACGCGTTCTTGAAAACTGTTCTCGCCATGCCTAGTTGACGTGCGCGTATTGTCATGATTTTGGCAAAGCCTGCCTCTGTGCCGCCCAATTTTTCGGCAATTACAGTTGCTGCATCGTTGGCGGATTTAGTAACCAATGCACCAATAATTTGACGGACAGAGAGCCGTTGTCCCTTCTTTAGACCAAGCCGAGATGCAGGCCGCGTGGCCGCTCTGCGCGAAGTGAGGAGCATCGTATTCAAGGTTAGACGTTTAGATTCAAGTGCCTCAAATATCAAATAGAGTGTCATCATTTTGGTAAGTGACGCGGGATAAATTTGCGAATCAGGATTGGCTGCATGAAGGACTGTGCCAGTGCGCTCATTGACAATTATAGAAGCATACCGCGCGGCGTAGGTCGGTAGGGATAAAAAATAAAGTAGCAGACTTAAAAAAATTAACGCTTTGTGACGCATGCGCATCCTTGTTTCACGTCCAGTTATTGGTCGTTTGGAACATGCATTGAATAACGAATACGGCAGAACATATTGAAATTAAACAGAATCCACAACAACCGCCGTATGTATAGCCTTTTAGCTAATTGCTAAAAATCGGGCGAACATTATTATCTAACTAAATTTTGTATTCGGCTCTCGAATGGGGGCAACGCAAAGATACACAAATTTAGATAAAAATACGCAAATTAGTCTTTCATCTTGGGGGGGCGATCCAATATCATATTGATGTCACGTTGAAACTGCGTGGCATCTAATAAGCTAGCCTGTGGTCGACTAAAGTTATGAGTGATAAAGATAATGATCAATCATCTGATGGTAATCAGACGACGGGTGTGGCCCTACAGTCGAGGCCTAAAACTCGTAAACCGTCGATGTATAAAGTCATTATGCTTAATGACGACTACACACCCATGGAATTTGTCGTGATGGTACTAGAGAGCGTATTCAACAAAAGCCATGAAGAAGCAATGAAGATTATGCTCCACGTTCATCAAAAGGGTGTTGGTGTATGCGGCATTTACACATACGAAGTAGCTGAAACCAAAGTTACGCAGGTTATGGATATGGCGCAGCAACAACAGCATCAACATCCCTTACAATGTACTCTTGAAAAGGAATAACTGTATGTTGTCGCGTAATTTGGAACGCAGTTTACACCAAGCCCTAGCGTTTGCCCGGGAGCGACGTCATGAATATGCCACGCTCGAGCATTTGCTGTTGGCGCTTACTGATGATCGGGATTCTGTGGCCGTTTTACGTGCCTGTGGGATAGATATAGAAAAAATCCAACGGGAACTAAATGAATATCTCGATAATGAGCTCGACAATCTAGTAGTAAACCGCGACGAAGATCCAAAACCCACCGCTAGCTTTCAGCGGGTAGTTCAGCGAGCGGCTATACATGTACAGACATCCGGACGGCAGGAGGTGACGGGCGCTAATGTATTGGTGGCGATGTTTTCCGAACGCGAATCTCATGCTGTTTATTACTTACAAGATCAGGAAATGACACGTTTTGACGCAGTTAACTACATTTCTCATGGTATAGCGAAAGTGCCAGGAAAATCAGAATCACGTCCAGTCGAAGGAGCTGATGAAGAAGATGCTGATGAAAAGCCTGTAAAACAAGGGCGTGAGGCGCTTGACGCATACTGTGTTGATTTGAATAACAAGGCAGCAGACGGAAAAATTGATCCTTTGATAGGGCGTAACGCTGAAATCGAGCGAACCATTCAGGTTCTCTGTCGCCGTACAAAAAACAATCCCTTATTCGTCGG
>CAYZMI010000102.1:2479-6774 GCA_964479475.1 uncultured Rhodospirillaceae bacterium
GGTCCTATTTTGAAAAGGATCGTGCACTCGCACGTCGTTTTCAAAAGATCGATATAGTCGAACCATCGCAAGAAGATGCAGTCAAAATTTTGCGCGGTTTAAAACCTTACTACGAGAAACATCATCGTGTTCGATATACAGCTGAGGCTCTAAGGACAGCTGTTGAACTAGCCGCGCGCTACATCAACGATCGTAAGCTCCCCGATAAAGCCATTGACGTAATTGACGAGGTGGGCGCGGCGCAAAAACTTCTCCCAGAAGCACGTCGCCGTAAGATGATCACAGTTAAAGATGTGGAAGCCGTTGTCGCAAAAATGGCACGCATTCCACCGAAATCTGTATCGCGTGACGATCAGGAGACACTTAAGACTTTGGAACGCGATTTAAAGACTGTTGTGTTTGGTCAGAAAGAGCCAATCAAAGCACTCGCAGCGGCGATAAAGCTATCGCGCGCCGGGCTCCGTGAACCTGAAAAACCCATAGGCTGCTATCTTTTTTCCGGTCCGACGGGCGTTGGGAAGACCGAGGTCGCCCGGCAGCTGGCACTAACAATGGGTATCGAGTTGATCCGGTTTGATATGTCCGAATATATGGAACGACACACTGTATCCCGCCTTATTGGTGCACCGCCGGGTTATGTTGGGTTTGATCAGGGTGGTTTGTTGACTGACGCCATTGACCAAAATCCTCATTCCGTGCTTTTGCTTGATGAAATAGAAAAGGCGCACCCCGATCTTTTCAATATTTTATTGCAAGTTATGGATCATGGCAGCCTGACAGATCACAACGGAAAAAAGATCGATTTCAGAAATGTCATTTTAATTATGACCACCAACGCCGGCGCTGCTGACATGGCGAAAGAGGCTATCGGCATTGGGCGCACCGTTCGCGAAGGTGATGATGATGAAGCCATAAAGCGCATGTTCACTCCCGAATTTCGTAACCGTTTAGATGCCAGTATTGCCTTTAACGGCCTGTCGCCGGAGATCGTGTCAATGGTCGTCGATAAATTCATAATGCAGCTTGAAGCGCAGCTCGAAGATCGTAACGTAAGCATTGAACTTGATAAAAAGTCGCGCGCCTGGCTTGTTGAGAAGGGTTACGACAGGCATTTTGGTGCCCGCCCGTTAGCGCGTGTGATCCAGGAAAATATCAAAACACCTCTCGCTGATGAATTGCTGTTTGGAAAATTGGTACGTGGCGGTTTGGTCAAAATAAGCGCAAAAAAAGACAAACTCATATTTAATATTAAGGCCGATACGGTAAAGAAAAAGAACCCAGGGAAAGGAAATAGGGGCAGCGCTAGCAGTAAGAAAGACCCGGCTCTCGTCCAATAGCCTAAGCGCATATATGGTTTAAATGTCGCTCAAATTTTTTCGGTAGGGTGATCGCTCATTTTCTAACAATTCCATTTCTAACCTGGTTTCTCTGTCTTCTCTGACTAGAAAATGTTTAACGGCGTTTCGAAAATTGGGATCCCGGATCCAATGGGAGCTGTAGGTCGCACTCGGTAAATACCCACGGCTAATTTTATGGGGTCCTTGCGCACCTGCTTCAACCTTTGAAAGATTATGTTCAATCGCATAGTCAATTGCGCGGTAAAAACATGCCTCAAAGTAAAGCATGCGAAACTGTGCAGCGCATCCCCAATTCCGTCCGAACAATGTCGTTGAACCTTGCAAATTTAATGCACCTCCCACATAGGCACCGTCGTGCTTCGCGAGAACCAAAACGATTTTGTTCGCTAGACGTTCCCGAAGTTGCATGAAAAATTCTCTTTCTAGATAGGCATGGGCCCATTTCCGGTCGACTGTATTGAGATAGAATTGGTAGAACGCATGCATATGCCGTTCTTGCAGTGAATCTCCCGTTAAAATTTCAAACGCCACTTGCTCGTTGGCTAATTGTCGTTCCTTGCGAATGGACTTACGTTTTCGCGATGTCAACACGTTGAGGAAATCATCAAAACATTCGTATTCTCGATTATGCCAATGAAATTGTTGGCCCATACGTTCGAGAAACCCATGCTCAGTCAACAGGTTTTGCTCGTCACAATTACAAAAGGTGATATGAAGCGAGGAAACTTTGTGCTGCTGGGCAAGTTCTATGAGCCCGGCAATGAGTACGCGCCGAGTATCCTCGGCTTGCGGTCCGGGCCGGACTAAAAGGCGCGGGCCGGTGACTGGAGTGAATGGTACCGAGATTTGGAGTTTGGGATAGTAGTTGCCGCCAGCACGCTCGAACGCATCTGCCCAACCCCAATCGAAAACGTATTCGCCGTAGGAATGATTTTTTAAATAGCACGGTACCGCACCGCGCAAACAACCCTCGGCGTCTTCGACAAGTAAGTGTTGGGGTAGCCAACCTGATTCTGCACATACTGAACTACTTTGCTCGAGCACGTCGAGGAAAGCGTGGTTTACGAACGGGTTTTCTTCGCCCGCACAGGCATCCCATTGATCCGCTGAGACTTCCGCGATTTTATTTATTATTTTAACTTTTACGGCATCGCCATCGGGCATGACTGGAGGTTAGGCGAGGGACGGCAGTGAAGCAAGAAATTTGGGCTAGGTAATGTTTACTACCGAATTGGATTGTATGTGCGACAACGAAATCCTTATTTTACCCTCAAATACATTGCGAATTTATTTAATTTCAAATATACCGTCCACTTCTACCGCGGCCCCTTGGGGAAGGGACGCTGTGGCGATCGCAAATCGCGCGTGGCGGCCGGATTCGCCGAAAATTTCGACCATGAGATCCGAAGCACCATTTAATACCGCGGGTGGTTCGATAAAATTTGGCGGCGCATTTACAAATCCGCCCAGCTTTACAACACGCGACACCCTGTCAAGATCGCCTTCACAAGCTACTTTAAGTTGGCCTAAAAGGTTTAAACCACAGGCACGGGCAGCGAGTTGACCAGTTTCAACGTCTAGATTGCCACCGACCTTGCCTGCAATAAGTCCATCATCAGCTTGAGAAACTTGACCCGAGATGAAAACTAAATTTCCAGTTTGAACAAACGGGATATAATTTGCTCTAGGTGTTCTTGGTTCGGGTATGGTGATGCCTAGCTCGGCTAGGCGGGCGTCTATATTTCCAGTCATTTCATCCTCTTTGTCTACATCACACAAATTATCCTATTCAGAAGGTCATCGGGGTGCTAGGTGAAATTAATTGTTAAAAAAATGCGGGGGGTGAGGTTCACCCCCCGCAGTTTCAGGGAGACGCAACGTCAGACTTGCCGTTGCTCGACAACGGCGTCCGCTGAGGAAGCGACGGACGCCGTACCCCGCGCCGCATGCGAATTCGCGCAGCGCGAAGTCTCTGAGCCTCCAGCGACGTTGCTTTCGCTGCTGGAGTCTACTATTCCCAAATCTGAATCGAGTTCTTTTGAATTTTGTTCATCAAAATTTAATGACAACCTGTCCTGGCCGCCTTGGATGACCTCCAATTCTACTGGCAGGTAATGATCTTCAGTGAGTTTCTCAGAATATGAGGGTAAACCAAATTCGCCTTTAATTTGTGTTTTCTGTTGCTGCAGAGTGATTGATTTTGTCCCCAATCGCCAAGCTAGCAAGTAGAGCTCTCGAATTTCGTCAGGCTTCCAATTATCCGGAATATTTACCAGCTGTCCGATCGAACCAGAAATATGAGGTTGAAGCGCACCCATCATTTTGACTATGCCGTACGGGCTGACGTATCGTGCGCTCCTCTCACCTTGGGGTTTTGCACAATCAAACACTTCCAAATGTTCGGGCTTTAGGTATGGTGCGCCCTCCATACTTCCCGATCCAAAACAGTATATATTTGCAGCTTCGATACCAGCATCGCTGAACCCCAACTCTGCTAGTAGATCGAAATTTTCATTCTTTAGTTGGGCCTGAGTGAACCCAAGCATATCTACGCAATAGTCATTGCCTATGACAAGTGGTGAGAATACTTGGGTTAATTCGGCGCTAGCAGTTAGCGACCTTTCCACGATTTTAATTGTAAAATCTGTAAACCCCCGCTTTCTCAAGGTTTCGTGATTGACACCAGGTGCTCCCAAAAGCGTGTTACGGCCCACCACATGTTGAACGATGGCACTAATTTTCTGATTGTTGTAACCAAGAGACCTTAATCCCATGATGACTGATAAATTTAAGCTCCTTACAAATTGCCCCTCTAACAAAGATTTTTGGAGTACTAGAGATGATTTAGGAAGTAAGCCGACAGATTCACAATTTAGTATTGCAGTTAAGTCACCGCAATCTGCTATCAAGGAGACTTGCGCATTCCGAAAACCTGAC
>CAYZMI010000103.1:0-6760 GCA_964479475.1 uncultured Rhodospirillaceae bacterium
TGGGCTTCAACACCCCGCCATTCGGTTCGAACGGCGATAACGGTTCTTGTCGACCGGCGCTACGATTTGGCGAAATTCTATTTCGATTTTGGAGCAATTGCCCTGCAATATTGGGTGCGCGACCAAGTTTAACCAGCTCATTGTGATCGACTGTGACGCTCGGGGCATAGAGTTGGGCCGTTGAAGGAGTTGACCATGATACTATCAATGTTACCGATAGGATTGCTAAAACCAAGGCTGCTCGAAAAGCATCATGTACCGACAGTACAAGCGGTAACGCTCGGTTCATCATTGAATCCGCTTTCCCCATTTGTCCCTAGTCGCATTTATAAACATGCTTAATTCCAACCGCCACCAAAATAATAGTGAGATAAATGGAGATAATTTGGTTTAACGCAAAATTAGCGACTTTTGTATAGGCTTAGTCTCACCCTTTATTCGCGACTGCTCCCCTGATCATGCGGCCTACCGCGTCAAACAGCGCGTCGTTTGCAGCGAGGATAGTATCGCTGTTCATGGGGTCTCCCGTACCCCCTATCTCACTCACGAAGCCCCCCGCTTCTCGCACTAATATGATGCCGGCCGCAGTGTCCCAGGGTGCCAGGCCGAATTCCCAGAAGGCGTCATAACGGCCCGCTGCGACATAGGCGAGGTCCAGAGATGCTGCACCAAAACGTCGGAGTCCCGCCGTTTGCTCCATTACTGGGGCCAACGTAGCCAATGCTTCCCATTTTCCCGGGCGGTCGCCGAAAGGAATGCCAGTCGCAAGAATTGCATCCGCCAAATTGCGTCTAGCGGATACCCTAAGGCGTCGGTTGTTCAAATAAGCGCCAACACCTTTTACAGCCCAAAATGCTTCATCACGAAGTGGTTCATAAACCATACCCGCAACCAGCTCACCATTTTCTTCATGCGCAATCGAAATAGCGAAGTGGGGAATACCATGTAAAAAATTTGTTGTTCCATCTAGGGGATCGACAATCCAACGGTTGTTGCATTCCTGATCGCCAATTTCTCCAGCTTCTTCCATAAGCATGGCGAAACCTGGCCGCGACCGGCCTAACTCACGGCGCAAAATTTTTTCTGAGCGGTGGTCTGCTTCAGTGACAAAGTCGGCTGGCCCTTTGCGTGAGACTTGGAGGTGCTCAACTTCGTTGAAATCGTGAATAAGGCTGCGCGCCGCTTTCCGTGCGGCTCCATCCATAACGTTGATGATGGGAGGACGCATGTTTGTTGATCACTATTGTCCAGCGTATTCGCTGGATTAGTCCTTCGCCCGTTCGACGTAGGTTGCATCCCCCGTGCTAACGACGATCCTGGTTCCAGCCTCAATGTGGGGGGGCACCATAACCTTGATCCCATTCTCTAGTACCGCAGGCTTGTAGGATGAGGATGCAGTCTGCCCTTTCACCACCGCATCGGCCTCCGTGACTTCCAGAGTGACCTGAGGTGGAGGTCTTACACCTACTGCGTTGCCTTCCACCCGGTCAACGATGACTTCCATACCTTCTTTTAAAAATACGGCAGCTTCGCCTGCCATATCGCGTTGTACTAAGTATTGATCGTAAGTTTCCGAGTCCATCAGAGTTATTTGCTCGTCCTCCGTAAATAAAAGTGTGCAAGTTCTTTCGTCGGTTGTGAGCTTTTCGACGGTATCGGCAGTTCTCCATCTTTCGTTGGTTTTAACGCCTGTTTTGACATCCCTCATGTCAACCGCAATGAATGCATTGCCTTTACCAGGTAAAATAAGTTCGTATTTAAGCACGTTGTACTGCCGTCCCTGGTGCTCAATAACATGCCCCGGTCTGAGGGTGTTGGCCTGAACCTTCATGACCTCGTAAACCTCTTCTGAATGATGTGGACGCGAAATGCAGTCGTAACAGTTTGGCGGGTCGGTTTCAACGCGTGGGCAACCGCGCTATATTTTGTTATCTGCGGCTTTAATGGATAGGCAGTTTGTGAGCGCGAACTTGTTCGTGAGGTTTACCGAAATCGAATCAGAGATTCACATTGTCAAATACATCTAGTGCGGATCATCCCGAAGAACAAGGTCGTTGGATCGAAATTTTTACAGGGCGGATGGGTGTCCTCACATTTATGTTGGCCTTGGGGATGGGGCTGTTCGCTATCAACCAATTCGTCGTCGCAACAATCATGCCGACCGTTGTGCGCGATATCGGTGGCGTCCAATATTATAGCTGGGCATTTTCGTTATTTTCGGTCGGTGCAATCATCGGCTCCGCGAGCGCCAATCCCATGCGCCAAGCATTTGGTGTCCGTCGAGCATATGTAGGCTCCGGATTAGTTCTGGGTCTCGGTTTAGTGGCAGCGGCAATTGCACCCGACATGCAAACCCTGGTTGCTGCGCGTTTTGTACAAGGAGTTGGTGGCGGTGCAGTTGCCTCGTCAGGTTATGGTCTAGTGGCCATCGCCTATCCGCTGCACTTGCGAAGCCGAGTGCTTGGGGTAGTATCTACGGTTTGGGGTACATCAACACTGATCGGGCCGGGATTTGGTGCCGCATTTGCAGACAGTGTACTGTGGCGCGGTGCGTTTTGGGCACTTACGCCATTGATCATACTTTTCATGTTTCTTGCTTGGCGTAACGTCGATGGTAAGGATGGCGATGGAGATTTGTCCGCTTTACCTATCGCCCGTCTTGCTGTGCTAGCGCTTGCGGTAGTCTTAGTCAGTGCAACATCATTAACAGACATCGTATATTTGAGAATTATTTTGGTGGTTGCAGCTTTGGCGCTTACAGCGCTGACCTTTATTCTCGACTCCCGGGCGAAGCGGTACATGTTTCCGCGGGGGGCAACACGAATTTTTACAGAATTAGGTGCCGTATACTGGATATTGTTCTTGGGCAGCATCGTTCTCGCGATCGTAAACACGTATTCCACCTTCTATTTACAGGTTTTGCACGGCGTGCCACCTCTCGTCGCTGGCTACTTATTTGCTATAAAGTCATTTATGTGGACGGCAAGTGCTTTGATAGTGGCGATGTTGCCAAGGATCTTGGAAACTAGTTCTATTGTTGCCGGCGCCATATTTATGATGCTTGCGAGCGTAGGAATAGCAGTTACTGTTTCAAGCGGTCCGATTTGGGCCATCGCTATTGCCTTTGGGCTTATCGGCATTGGGCTCGGAGCTATCAACAACCCCATGATTCAGCGTATCATTGCAATTGTTCCCGAAGCGGAAAAACACATGGCCGGTACATCCGTCCAAACAATTCGCAATATTGGAATTTCTTTAGGTGCAGCGGCATCGGGAATGGTTGCCGCGGCTGCGGGTTTGACCGAAGAGGCGGGTTTAGAGGTTGCCGCGACAGCTATGACTTGGGTTTATATTTTTAATGCGGGTGTCGCCGTTGCGATGTTGTTGGTCCTTATTCCATTGCTCCTTGCTCGCCGACAAATGCGGTAAAACCTACCCAACTAATTTACATCAGGGTATTGATGGCATTGACCTTTCCAGTCCTTGATTGTCCAATTATTATTATCGTCTACACTTTTGATATAGTTGGGGCCAATTGGCACTTTTCCAAATCCGCCCGGAATATCAATTACGTAGGTGGGTTGGGCTATCCCGGACAACGAGCCACGTAATCGTCTCATGATATCTTGGCCAGTGGCGATAGCAGTCCGAAAATGACTTGTTCCGCGCGCTAGGTCACAATGGTGTAAATAATATGGTTTGACCCTGTTACGGACGAGTGCGCGCATCAGGTCAGCCATTGTGTCCGGGTCGTCGTTAACGCCTTTGAGCAACACGGTTTGGCTCAAGATAGGCAGTCCGCTATCCACCAGCAGCGCGATGGCCGTGCACGCTTTTGGTGACAACTCCCTAGCGTGGTTACAATGAAGCGCAACATAGATGGGTGTTTTACGCTTGAGTGTATTAACGAGACTTTGGTTGATACGGCCTGGGTCTGCTACTGGTACCCGGGTGTGCAGTCGAATGATCTCCACGTGCTCCATGGCATCCAAAGTGTCAATAATATTTGCGAGCCGGCGCGGTGAAAGAATTAGGGGGTCTCCCCCAGAAAGGATGACCTCCCAAATTTCGCGATGCTTACCGATATAGTCCAGGGCGGCTTCTAATGCCGCTTGATCCAACAATCCACTCCCGACTACGTCACGTCGAAAACAATATCGGCAGTAGACCGGACAGGATTTTACTGGTGTAAGCAACACTCGATCGGGATAGCGATGAACAACTCCCGGCACTGGCGAGTGCGTATTGTCGCCGATCGGATCTTGCAACTCTTCCGGGGAAATGGTGGCTTCCGCTAAATCAGGTACAAACTGCCGGGCTATGGGATCGGACGATGTGTTCTCCTCAATTAGTTCGGCAAGATGTGGCGTAATTGAGATGGGTAAAGACTGCGCTATGGAGTTAATGCTGTCGATATCCTTATTTTGGATCAAACCCGCCCTGTTGAGGTCGGTTGCTGATCGAAGATTACGGATACCTAAGCTCTGGACAAGATTTCTGACCACATTCATGGTGGGACCTCGGTAGCAAATTGAACGATGTTAGGGATGAAAAATACACCTACCTTTACCACGCTATCCCGTTGGTGGCAGCCCAATGAGTTGGCCCGTCGTCTACCCAATCTAAAGGCGCGTAACGTTATTGCTGCCGCGCTGCGCGATTACTTTTTTGAGCATGACTTCACCGAGGTCGAAACACCTGCTTTGCAGATATCACCGGGCATGGAGCCGCATTTGACTGCTTTTGCGACCGATCTTCTTGAACCTTTCGACCAACAGATAAAACGTCTTTATCTTCACACCTCGCCCGAGTTCGCCATGAAAAAACTCTTGGTGGGTGGTATGGAGCGCATCTTTCAGCTCTGCAAGACCTGGCGTAACGCAGAACGGTCTACAACGCATCATCCTGAATTCACCATGTTGGAGTGGTACCGTGCAAACCGGGATTGGCGCGCAGGTGCAGGAGATTGTGTCGCGCTGATTAGAGCGGCGGGACTGGTTACAAAAGGGTTTCGTAATGGGACGATGACAGTAAATCGATCAGAAAAGAATTGTGATCTGAATGAACTTCCAGACTACCTATCTGTCGCTGAAGCGTTTACCAAATTTTGTGACATAGATTTGTTGGCGACAACATCTGACCCTCTCTTCCCCAATCGAGATTTACTTGCAGAGGAAGCGGAAAGGCTAAAGGTTTATGTGCGTCTACAAGATGACTGGGAGACAATTTTTTTTCGACTATTTCTTGAGTTAATTGAGCCTAATTTAGGCTGTGAACGACCCACGGTGCTTTATGACTGGCCTTTATCGATGGCTGCCTTATCACGGCAAAGTGCAGACGACAAACGTATCGCGGAGCGCTTCGAAATTTATGTCTGTGGGCTTGAACTTGCCAACGGATTTAGTGAGCTCATTGATGCTGCCGAGCAACGCCGGCGATTTGAAGTCGATTCTGAAAAAAAAAAGACGCTATATGGCTATTCCTATCCCATGGACGAAGATTTCTTAGACGCTCTGGTTCATGGCTTGCCAGAGAGCACCGGCATAGCCCTTGGGTTCGATCGTCTAGTTATGCTGTGCACCGGAGCTAAAGCCATCGAAGACGTTCTTTGGGCACCTGTCGTTCAGGCCCCATGAATTAGCAACCATGCTATGCAGCCTCTGACAGATCCTGGTTGTTGTCTTGACTAGTTATTGTGGATAAAGGTGATGGTAATACAGCTACTTAGCTGTAAAGCCTTTCAAATAGTTCTGGCTAATAGATGCTACATTAATTTCTGCACTGGGGGTGTATTCGGGTATCTTGAAGTATGCCGTTGATACCGTAGTTTCTTTGTTAGTACGCGCCAAATGTGTATTTTGTTATACTAATTTGGCTCAATTTCTGGTTCTTTGCAAAACTCTATGAGACAAACAAATCGAACGCCCGCTGATGATAAAAAACCATCCAAAAATTTAAAATAGTTAGAAACCTAATTTTGGAGGTCGCTTATGGCGACTCAGTTAATACCGTCCACCAAACTCGATTTCGTGCCACTTTCGTCGGCTATTGGCGTAGAGGTCCGTAGCATCGATTTGCGCAATGAGTTGGACGCAAACACCAGGACTATTTTGCGAACGGCGTGGACTGAAAACTGCATCATGCTGGTTCGCGGTCAAGATTTGAGTGAAGAAGAGCAATTCGTTTATGCCCGTGTATTTGGCGAAGTGGCTGATCGCGTGGCGCCACCGGTGGAAAAACGCCCCTATAGGGCGGATCCCACCAATAGGATGCAGTTGGTGACCAACAGGATAGACGGTCACGGTAGGCCCCTGGGTTCACTGGGGGATGGCGAAATGTGGTTTCATACCGACAAGTGCTATATTGAAAAGCCGCATCGTGCATCGCTACTTTATGCGTTGGAGATCCCGTCCGTCGGCGGTCATACCAAGTTTGCAAATTTGTATGCCGCGTATGACCGCTTACCTAACGCCCTTCGTAATAAGCTCGAGGGGCGCAAGGTCCTCCAGCTCTACGACTACGATAAAAATAGCCACGCTAATTTGGACCAAAATCTTGAAGAGCTGCTACATTATTGGCATCCAATTTTTGTCACCAATCCTGATACCGGCCGTAAGGCAGCGTATGTTAGCAGGCTAATGTCGGTTCGTATCGAAGGTTTTGACGATGATGAGGGGCGGGCCGTGATTGATGAGATTGCTGACATAATTGAAGCACCGGATAACATCTACGATCATGTCTGGCTGCCAGGTGACATAAT
>CAYZMI010000104.1:0-2022 GCA_964479475.1 uncultured Rhodospirillaceae bacterium
AGCCAATCCGTTGTGGCAACAGCGCGGCAGGGCGAGTTTGTTCAAGCCCACCCTTTCTCCACCAGATTTCCGAATACCGCAGGTTCCCTTCAAGGACGACTGCCACCCGTGGCTATAATCTTGTTTGAGAATGGGTCTGCAAAAATTAGGTCACACGATCGCAGGTTGATCAAGCAAGTTTATAAAGAGTACCGGAAGCGGGGCGGAAGAATACATATTATTGGCCATGCAAGTAGTCGTACTCGAAATTTGGATCGGGCGCGTCATCAACTTGTTAATTTTAAAATATCTTATGCGCGCGCACGAGCTGTTGCACGAATTTTGAAACGTCTGGGTGTACCTCCCGAAGGTATCGTAGTAAGTGCTTTAGCAGATCAACAGCCATCTTATTTTGAGGTTATGCCTGCTGGCGAAGATGGTAACAGACGCGCCGAGATATTTTTTGAAAACTAAGTTATTACCGACTACATAGGCCGGACTGCTGTACGCCTATAGAGGCACATGGTGCTGTGCAAATGGATCAAGAATTTTATCGCGTTAAACGACTGCCTCCTTACGTATTTTCTGAAGTAAACGAGATGAAAGCCCGTGCTCGTGCTGCGGGTGAGGACGTTATTGATTTTGGAATGGGTAATCCTGATCTTGCATCCCCTCAACACGTTGTCGATAAACTGGTGGAAGTGGTCCAAAATCCTCGGACACACCGCTATTCGGTATCTCGCGGTATTACTGGACTAAGACGGGCAAACGCCGCCTATTACGCCCGGCGGTTCGGTGTTGAAATCGACCCCGATACTGAGACTATTGTAACGCTTGGATCAAAGGAGGGATTTGCCAATTTGGCGATGGCAATTACGAGCCCCGGTGACGTGGCTTTAGTACCCAATCCCAGCTATCCTATCCATGCCTATGGTTTCATAATAGCAGGTGGTGCTTTGAGACATTTGCCAGTGGGACCAAACGTTGATTTTATGGTTGAACTGGAACGGGCCGTTGCCAATTCCGTACCTTCCCCATTGGCATTGGTTCTCAATTTTCCATCTAATCCGACGGCACAAATTGTGGATCTCGACTTATATAAAGATGTTGTGATGTTTTGTCGGCAGCACAGTATTTATATTTTATCGGATCTTGCCTATGCAGAGATTTATTTTAATGGCGAGCCACCCCCATCCATTTTAGAAATTCCGGAAGCCCGTGAAATAGCCGTGGAATTTACTTCCTTGAGCAAGACCTATTCGATGCCCGGTTGGCGGATTGGATTTGCTACCGGAAATAAAAAATTGATTGCGGCCTTAGGACGGATTAAGTCGTATCTTGATTATGGGGCCTTCACGCCGGTTCAAGTTGCCGCAACTGCGGCGCTCAATGGTCCGCAAGAGGTCATTGATCAAGCGCGAAAAACATATAGGCTGCGGCGGGACGTTCTTATCGAGAGTTTCGCCCGCGCTGGTTGGAATATTCCGGCACCAAGCGCAACTATGTTTGCGTGGGCCCCAATTCCCCAAGATTACAGGGAGCTTGGATCACTCGAATTTTCCAAGCTGCTTTTGGACAAAGCACAAATAGCGGTTTCCCCTGGAATTGGATTCGGTGAATATGGAGAAGGATATGTACGTATTGCCTTGGTTGAAAACAGGCAGAGAATAATGCAAGCGGGTCGAAATTTAAGGCGCTTTTTGGCTACAAATTTTCACGCTTCAGAATCTGTTGTCGGTCAAAACGTGGTAGTCTCTTGAGCAATCCAATGAAAATCGCTGTTGCAGGTTTGGGCACTGTGGGTGTGGGTTTAGTCCGGTTGCTGGAGGAGAATAAGGAGTCTTTACGAGCTCGTTGTGGTCGGCAAATTGAAATCTCCGCGGTATCGGCCCGCGATCGTTCGAAAGATCGAGGGATAGAACTCGATGCTAGCGTAGCATGGTATGATGATCCGGTTCTAATGGCAGGCGAGGCGGATGCCGAAGTAATTGTAGAATTAATTGGTGGTGCAGATGGTATTGCATTGGAAGTTTGCAACCAAGC
>CAYZMI010000104.1:2122-6728 GCA_964479475.1 uncultured Rhodospirillaceae bacterium
TGGGTTATGTGGAGGCTGATCCAAGTTTCGATTTGGATGGCATTGATACTGCACATAAACTCGCAATTTTAACGGGTGTTGCATTTGGTTGTCGGATAAATTTTGATGGCATTGCAGTTGAAGGTATTCGATATATAACCTCTCAGGATATTCGTTTTGCAGAGGAGCTTGGATATCAGATCAAGTTATTGGGAATTACGCGCCGTTCTAATAATGGTGTTGAACAGCGAGTACACCCTTGCATGGTCAAGCAAGACTCGCCGATTGCCCACGTCGACGGTGTTTTTAACGCGGTCGTGGCTAATAGTAATTTTGCAGGTTCTACAATATACCAGGGGTCGGGTGCTGGCGCTGGACCTACCGCGTCTGCGGTTGCTGCGGATCTAGTCGACATAGCCCGCGGCGTACAGACACCCGTTTTTAGTATCGCTGCCAATAAACTCATGAAATTGCCTACCTTAGCAATAGAACACCATGTAGGCGCCTACTATATCCGACTGATGGTAGTCGATCGCCCAGGGGTATTTGCAGATGTGGCTGCGGCTTTGCGAGATGAGGACGTGTCCATGGAATCTATTTTGCAGCATACTAGAGCGCCTGGGGAGCCGGTACCGGTCGTACTCACGACGCATGAAACAGAGGAGGCCTCCTTGCGACGTGTGATTGACCGGTTTGAGGCATTCGAGACGGTTGTTGAAACACCATGTGTGATTCGTATTGAGCCACTCGCATTTTAGTGCAAATTTGTTATGTGATCGTGCGATTCGAATTTAGCGTTCGAAAGTGCACTACCTTAAAATTGGGGAGTTGTTGAGATGCCTGAATCTATCCCGATGGATCGAAACCTGGCGTTAGAAGTGGTACGTGTCACCGAAGCTGCCGCGTTAGCGGCCTCGCGTTTAATGGGGCAGGGCGATGAAAAAGCCGCTGATCAAGTTGCAGTTGATGCTATGCGCAAAGCTCTCAACAGCCTCGCCATTAAGGGTACAGTCGTGATCGGCGAAGGAGAGCGAGATGAAGCGCCCATGCTTTATATTGGGGAAGAGGTAGGGCTCGGTGAAGGGCCAATTATCGATATTGCCTTGGATCCATTGGAAGGAACTACTATTACGGCGAAGGGGCTTACGAATGCCTTAGCTGTCGTTGCCATGGCTGAAGAAGGTGGATTTTTGTATTCCCCAGACGTCTATATGGAAAAAATAGCGGTTGGTGGAGGTTTGCCCGAGGGGGTAGTGGATCTTGACAATGAGCCTAAAACAAATCTCCAAAACCTTGCTGATGCTAAGAATGTAGACCTAGCAGATATTGTTGTTTGTATTTTAGATCGTCCGAGACATGAAAGTCTAATCGGTAAAGTTCGTGAGGCAGGTGCCCGAATTATGTTGATATCCGACGGAGATATCAGTGGTGTAATGGCTACTTCTGAGCCTGAGAGCGGTGTCGATATGTATTTGGGGTCTGGGGGTGCGCCTGAAGGGGTTTTGGCTGCTGCTGCGCTTCGGTGTATCGGTGGGCAAATGCAGGGTCGGCTTATATTTCGAAATGATGATGAACGGTCCCGCGCACAACGTTGCGGTATTGAAGATTTTGATCGGAAGTATGGGCTTTTAGATCTTGCAAACGGTGATGTGATGTTTGCAGCGACCGGTGTTACAAATGGGACGATGTTGAAAGGTGTAAGGCGCTTTAGCGGAGGTGCGACTACTCATTCGGTAGTAATGCGGTCACGGACGGGAACAATTAGATATATCGAAGCGGTTCATAATTTTGATCGGAAGACAGGATTTGAGCCTTAAGATCAATGACTGGCGATGAACGATCCGGCCACTAATCCTTCTTTTCTAGGGGTAGATCACTCCGTAACGGGCAAATGTTGGTCCCCTCGACCGGCGGATGAACGATCGGTGTTAACACTGTGCCAAAAGCTGGATGTTCCGGAAATCGTTTCGCGTGTCTTGGTTTCTCGCGGAGTCGAAATAGATGATGCCGAAAATTATTTGAATCCAACCTTAAGAAATTTGCTGCCCGATCCGACGCATTTATTGGACATGTCAGCGGCAGTAGAACGTATTTTACTAGCTATAAATTCGGGCGATACTGTTGGTGTTCTAGGTGATTATGATGTGGATGGAGCCACATCCGCAGCGCTATTGGTCCGTTTTTTTTCTTCGTTAGGGCGGGCAGTCCCTGTTTATATTCCGGATCGGCAAAAGGAGGGGTATGGCCCAAATTTACCGGCCTTCATGAAACTGAAGGAGGAAGGTGCAAAGCTCGTAATTACGGTGGATTGCGGAACAACTGCATATCAATCAATCGAAGCCGCAACCGATGCCGGTGTCGACGTTATCGTCGTCGATCATCATGTGGCAGAACCCCGATTACCCAAAGGTTGTTTGGTAGTTAACCCCAACAGGGTCGACGAAACATCGACGGATGGGCAGCTCGCCGCCGTTGGGGTCACCTTTCTTCTGGTAGTTGCTGTAAACCGTGCTTTGCGGGAGGCCAATTGGTATGGAGAAGGGCATGTTGAACCCGATTTGAGGCTGTGGCTGGATTTAGTTGCACTCGGTACAATCTGTGATGTGGTGCCCCTTACAGGTGTGAATCGCGCACTGGTGACACAAGGCCTCCGAATAATGTCTAGCCGTCAAAACGTCGGAATTGCCGCCTTATCTGATATTGCTAAAATTGATAAACCCCTCGATTCCTATCATGTGGGTTTTATGATTGGGCCTAGAGTCAATGCGGGCGGGAGAGTGGGCGACTCGAGTCTTGGCGTCCGTTTGTTGACGACCGAAAACCGCGACGAGGCGCACCAGATTGCGGATAAGCTCGATAGACTCAATAAGGAACGACGCGAAATAGAACAGGTCGTTTTAGAGGCGGGGATTGAACAGGCAAAAATGAACACCGACCTCGATAACGCTGTAATTGTCGTATCAGGGGAAGGGTGGCACCCCGGTGTTATTGGAATTGTGGCGAGCCGTATACGTGAACGTTTTGATAAACCCTGTTGTGTTGTTGCATTTGAAAACGGAATTGGGAAAGGTTCTGGACGTTCAGTTCGTGGCATAGAATTAGGGCCAGCTGTCATAGCCGCTCATCAAGCGGGTCACCTTATCAATGGTGGTGGGCACGCGATGGCGGCGGGCTTTTCGGTCGAAAAGTCAAAATTTTCGGAGTTCATCGCCTATCTCGATGATCACTTACGTAGCCAACTCGGTAATAAACCGCTATCGCGATCTTTACAATTTGACGGGATATTAAGCATAGGAGCAGCATCAACCGACCTCATTTCGTTAATCGAGCGGGTTGGACCGTTTGGGTCTGGAAATCCGCGCCCTCGCTTTGCTATACCTCAGGTCCGCATTCTCAGCGCAAAAATTGTTGGAAAAGACCATGTAAGTTGTTTCATAACTGGAGCCGACGGGGTAGGACGTCTTAAGGCTATCGCCTTCCGTTCAGCCGATAGTCCGCTCGGTCAGACATTGTTAGCGAGTGGGGGGCAGCCTCTTCATTTAGCTGGTAAAATCCAGGCGAATGAGTGGCTGGGTAAAGTAACTCCACAACTGCAGATTGATGATGCGGCGATGGCCAACTCAAATTGATTTTCAACCAAGCTTCATAAATTTAGTGTTTTATAATATTTGGATGTGTAAATCGGTCAGATAGCTGTGAGTTGTTTTAAATTATATATTCCACTGCCGGTACTCTTATTGAATGTAATTTCTCTAAATCTGCTGAATTTGGTATGTGTAATTGTGCTAAGAAATGATACGTCGCTGATGGTTAAGTACAACACCGACTAAACTGTTGGTGATGCAATAGGTGAGTATGACGGTAGGGAATAAAAATACTCAAAAGCGGGGCGATAAGACCTGGTGGACGCGGATGAACCGTTCGATGCGTTACCGTCTTCTCATACCACTTCAAAGGAGTATTCATCCGCCTGAATATACAGCTCGTGGAGTAAGCGTCGGGTTGGCGTGGGGATTAACCCCCACAGTTGGTGTTCAAATGATTTTTGTCTTTTTGGTTTGGGTTGCCGGGCGCCGGTTGTTCAAATGGGATTTCAGCCTAATTATCGCCTGGGCATGGACGTGGACGACCAATGTCATCACGCTATTGCCTTGCTATTATTTGTTTTACATGACGGGCCAGGTCATGTTGGGTCGTTTCGACGATATGACTGGCTATAGTGAATTCATGAAACATTGGGATAGCCAAGTTGGTGACGACGCTGCTTTGACTTTATGGGATTCCGTGTGGGCTCGTACAGTTATGCTGCTCAAAGGCTGGGGACTTCCTATGTTGATTGGTTGTGTGCCTTGGGCTGTATTGGGCGCCTGGGTGGGTTACTATTGGAGTTTGGGTTTCTTAAGACGGTACCGAGCAAGTAGGGAACGGCGGAGGGCTCAACGGATCGCAGCGCGCGCTGGCAACATTCAAACAAATACTTAAGCAACATAAAGCCTTTAAAACGCTTGATTTTATCGGTTTCTGCCTTTACGAAAAGGCTTCCATGACCCCATCGTCTAGAGGCCTAGGACACCGGCCTTTCACGCCGGCAACACGAGTTCGAATCTCGTTGGGGTCACCATTAAAA
>CAYZMI010000105.1:0-2371 GCA_964479475.1 uncultured Rhodospirillaceae bacterium
AGCCCCTCTGTGCTAGCAACTATGGTAACTTGTGCGGAACAACATGGCGACTGGGTGGCTGACTGCCTGCAATACATGCGTAAACACAACTATACATGCATCGACGCCACACCGGAGGCGGAAGCGGATTGGATGACTGAGGTCAACCGAGCAGCAGATCTGTCTCTGCGTTCTAAATGTGATTCTTGGTACATCGGCGCCAACGTTGAAGGCAAGGCACGTAGCTTTGCCCCTTATATTGGCGGCTGGCCAACTTATGTAGAAAAATGCAAAAGCGTAGCCGCAAAGAGCTACGAAGGTTTTAAATTTAAGGGGCTTTAAGGAGATGCCGAGCAGGGTATTTTTATGGCGTATTTTTGTGAGCAGTATTGCCGGTAAACTGGGTGCGATAAGTACGGATTCGAGTCCCAGTCGAAGTATCAAACCGATTTCTAATTGAACAATCGTAATTGGTCGTTTCATTGTCGGGCTATAATCTCGGGATCTTATTGCAAGGGAAATGACTGAAGGATGCATGAACTGATCGTCAAAGACGCCGTTGTAATCGACGGTCTAGGCAATCCGTCGTTTGCCGCTGATATTGCGGTAGATCGGGGACGCATCGTTGACATCGGTCGCGTCGCCCAACCCGCTCGACACACATACGACGCCGCTGGCCTGACCTTGGCGCCAGGCATTATTGATTTGCATACTCATTACGACGCCCAGCTAACTTGGGATCTTACCGCCTCGCCGTCGCCATCACTGGGCGTGACAACCATTGTGGTGGGAAATTGTGGCTTCGGTATTGCACCGTGCCCACCGGAATACCGAGCACTGGTGGCGGCCAATCTATCAGTGGTGGAAGGTATGAGCCTGGAGGCGCTGGAGGCTGGCATTGAATGGGGCTTCGAGACATTTCCCCAATATCTCGATTTCCTGCGGGCGAAACGGCCAATGCCCAACGTCGCCGCATTTGTTGGGCATTCGCCAGTGCGAACTGCGGTGATGGGCGCTGAAGGCTCTGAGCGTAATGCGACCAATGACGAGATAGAAACCATGAGGGCGATCGTAACGGAGGCGATTGCAGCCGGTGCCATCGGCTTTGCCTCCTCGGTCGGAACCAATCATATTGGCCATGGGGGCCTCCCCATGCCATCGCGCCTCGCTGATACCGATGAACTTTCGACCTTGGTTGGTGTTCTTGGTGAGGCTGGCCGTGGTGTATTCCATATCGGTGCAGGGGAAGGCGAGCGTCTTGGCACCAAAAATTTGGAAGAACTGGCTCACGCCACCGGTCGACCAATCGTATTCAGCCCAGTTTTCCACAATCCAGCATTTCCGGAACGCGCCGGCGAGCGTTTGGAATCGTGCGGACCGGCGCACGCGCGCGGTGCCGAGATCTTTGGCCAGGTGTCTTGCCAGCCGCTTAGCCACGATTTCACCTTGGCAAACGCTTATCTGATGTACAGCCTGGATGCATGGGAGGATTTGAAATCAGCCGAAGTGGAAACTTTGTGCCATGCTTTTAGAGATCAATCATTCCGGGACCGTTACCGGGCCGGGTTTGACAATCCAAAGAAGGGCCTGATTTTCTATGGCGACTGGACTAAGGTTGAAATTGCAAGCTGTACTCGAGCCGAAAATCGTTCACTCGAGGGACGCACGATCGCAGAAATTGCCCTACAACGGGATGCTGACCCAGTCGATGTGTTTTTCGATATTGCGCTGTCGGAGGACCTTCAAACTTGTTTCAACGCCAAGGTTATGAATTCGGATGATGCGGTGGTGGGTCGACTTATTGCTAGTGAATACAGCGTCATCGCACAGTCCGATGCTGGAGCTCATCTCGACTATTTTTGTGATGCAGGCTACGGCCTATATATGCTTGCCCACTGGGTACGTGATCTCGGCGCCATCGAACTCACTGAGGCGGTACGTCGTCTGACCAGCGTCCCAGCCGATCTTTACCGAATACCCAACCGCGGTCGCATCGCTGTCGGCGCTCATGCCGATTTCATTTTATTCGATCCCGAGAAAGTAGGTATTTCGCGATCCCACCGGGTCGCTGACTTCCCGGCGGGCGCCAGTCGCCTTGTGCGCTATCCGACCGGATTAGATGGCGTATGGGTAAACGGTGTTTTGGTTTTTGACGGCAATGACTATGTCGCCGAAGGCCGTGGTGCTGGCCAAGTTCTTGACCATTTCAACGCTTGATGCCAATCCAATCCCTTTAGACATCGTTGACCAATATTTCTTCAAAGAATCACAAAGAGCATAAACAAATATCTGGAACGATTTTATAGCCGAATGTTCTGCAAAATAGCCAGGGGGCATCATAGAAACTCGATATAAAATTAGAATGATCACCCAGAATTAGGCATTCAATGGT
>CAYZMI010000105.1:2471-6719 GCA_964479475.1 uncultured Rhodospirillaceae bacterium
CTGATGCCGGATATTCAATTAGCGGGGTGTTCACAGAAATTGCTATGGGTCATGTTATAGCATTTGGTTTTGGTGTTTTTTAAATTACCGGGAACTTCTGATCATTTCTAAACTCGATATAGCTATCGTTGGTGCTGGTATTGCTGGTCTTACCCTGGCAGTGGCATTGCGCAAACTCGGTATAGATGCGGTGATTTACGAACAGACGCCGAGATTTTCCCGCGTCGGCGCGGCAATTCAATTGACACCAAATGCGGTCCGAGTGCTTCGCGGACTTGGATTAGAAGAACACCTCCGGGCACGTTCATTCATGCCAGATGTTGGCTTTAATCGGGAATGGAACACGGGCCAGATCACATTTCTTCACCCTATGGGCCGTAAAACCGAAAAACGCTATGGTGCACCCGATCTTTCCATGCATCGGGCGGAGTTACACAACGCTCTCGTCGCGCTGGTGCCCGAACAACGCATCCGCTTCGGTCAGACTTTGGTCGGTATCGATCAGATCAAAGACGGGGTGCGGCTTGATTTCGGCGACGGGTCCAGCACTGTTGTCGATGCTTTGGTTGGCGCAGATGGCATCCATTCTGTCGTACGTACGGCGATGGTTGGTACCGAGCAATTGCGTTTCACCGGACAGGTCGCTTATCGCGGGGTATATCGGACTGAGCGGCTAAGTCGAGAAATCGACGACCGCGTCAAATGGTGGGGTCCAGATCGACATATCGTCAGCTATAAGATCGACCCTCGACGCGATGAGCTCTATTTCATAGCGAGTACCCCGGAACCAGAATTTATGACAGAATCTTGGTCGGCACCTGGCGATCTCGACGTACTCCTCGACGCCTACGAGGGATTTCATCCTGATGCCAGGCTGCTACTCGAATCTGCGCCGTCGGTGCATAAATGGGCTTTGATCGAGAGGGAACCCTTGTCGGGCTGGACCACTGAACGGACTATCCTGATCGGAGATGCCGCCCACCCCATGCTGCCGTACATGGCTCAGGGTGCCGGTGCATCCATGGAGGATGCCGTCGTGCTGGCCCGATGCCTGCAAGGCCACGACCGGGACACCGTCGACGCCGCATTCGAGGCTTGCGACCTGAACCGCCGAGCGCGCACAACGGAAATCCAGCTCCGCGCCCGGGAGAATAGATGGATGCGAAGTGCAAATGACACTGATACAGATCTGATATACGCCTACGACGCTTGGAACGTACCTCTCCAAAGCATCCAGAATCCAACATAAGTTACTTTACTACATCAACTCATATGACGCCAAAGCGCTGTCACCTGGAACTTGTAGGCCGTCAATGTAAACAGGGTTATGCCCCACGGCTCTGATGACATTGGCGACCAGTTGCCGATGCTTCTTGATAGCTGGTTTGTTACGAAGCTACTGGGGCGGCTAGTCATAGGCCAAAAAACGCGGTTGCGTTATCCCATAGGATACTGCGTCGGTCTCCATCGCTGATTCCGTCGACTGCAAGGAAGTCGTTTACCGCACTGCCGCTGCTGTCGAAATGTGGGTAATCCGTGGCGAACATGATCTTGTGGGCGCCTATTCCCTGTATCGCCAGTGGAATGGTGTGGTCGCCGGGATCGCAAGTGACAAAACACTGCCGATCGAAATATTCGCTGGGTTTCATGGTTAAACCGCCTAAATAGGGGCTGAGCTTGCGATGCTGATAGTGGTCGTCTAGCCGCGCGAGCCAATAGGGTGCCCAGCTACAGCCAGCCTCGAAAAAACCCACCTTTAGAGTAGGGAAGCGTTCTAGGACACCCCCGGCGATAATACTCATTGCGCCAAACATTTGCTCGAAGGCATGGCTAATGATGTGGTTGTAGACGTAGCTCGGCGGATCCATCATACCGCCATATCGGTCGCCACCCGCTGTTTCGTCGCAGCCTGTCGATTCGTGGAGTACAAGTGGCACATTTAGTTCTTGCACTGTGGCATAGAACGGGTCGTATTCCGGTCGATCCAGAGTGCGACCTGCAGTCGGGTTGGGACGCGCAAGGATCGCCACCGCACCTAGCTCCTCCACTGCGCGGCGCGCTTCTGTGACAGCGTCGTCAATGTCGTATAACGAGACTGGCGCGACGAAGTAGAGCCGGTCCGGAAATGTTTTGATGTAATCTGCGATCCAAGAATTGTGGCCGCGTACCATGGCGTCTGCGAAGCCGGGGTCGAGATAAGTGGCAATCGTTGTCGCCGACGGGAACAAGACCGCTGCTTGGATGCGTTCCTGGTCGAGAACCTTGATCCTATTTTCGGCCGTCATTGGCTTCCGGCTAGAAATCTCCTTGGGATGAGGCGGGTGCGAAACACCGTCGACGATGAACCGGCGATTGTTATCCTCGTTCAATGACCACCCCATCGTTCGTTCCCGGTATTCAGGCTCCAAGTAATCGGTGAAAAGTTCGTCCGATTCCAGGACATGGCCATCAGCGTCGATGGCGATCTGTTCAGTTGACATGGGGCGCGCTCCAAGTTTCAGAATTCGTTAGAGAGAAATGCTACACCCGCGCTTGGTTGGGCTACAACATTCTTGAGCGCCAACGGCTCTACCCAGAGGACCTTCTTATTTGATCCCGTCTGTGATCTTCACCACGCAATAAATGGGACAAAAACATGGGCTGATACCGATAATGGTAATTGGTTAGAAAAACACAAAAATAAGAAAAGGCCGCAAGATTAATCCTGCGGCCTTTAAAATCGTTGTTGAGTAATAAGCTTACTTCGCGGCAGCTTTATGTAGTCTCACACCGGCCTTTTTAAAAACAGCGACAGCGGATGCAGGCGCGTAATTATTCCACTCTGCTTTAATTAGGTTCTTGGCCTTTTTGGTATGCAAAATTCTCATAACCTCAGAAATTGCAGCCGCATAAGCGGTTTTGGAAACTTTCTTGGGAGCCTTATTGCGGACGATCAGGAGTATTTGTTTTCCCTTAAGACTTCCAACGGCCATAAGTCCACTGAGTTTCTTTATTTGCTTGGCTTTGGCTTTAGCCAGATCCTTTGAAGTTACTAAAGCCAAATTTATGGCCTTTTTCTTTTTAGTTATTCTTTTGATATTGTCCTTCCCACCCTTGGTGGCGTAGTTAAATATCTTGATACCCTTCGCATGTAGTGCAGATGCGATTGATATGGCATTACCAGCTGCAAAAAGTTTCCCCTTAATATTACCCGTCCCGATTACTAATTCCATATCGGCGGCATAAGATTTACTTGGTTGACCTGCCAAAGAAACAACTAATATCGAAGCTAAGGCAGCAACGGTTCTTATCAATTTGATTTTCATAATTTGCCTCTCACGTTTCTTAATGCTTTCCTCGGCCATTCTATTTGTAGCCTAACATCTTGCGTGTTGCTTTCACGAGGTCATCGGGTGCACCTATAATACCATCGACGACTTTCTGGACATATTCACCAGTTTCTGGCCCCAATAGCATGTTGTGACGTTTTGCTTCGCCCAGGAATTTTTTATCCCTTACGGTCTTGTTAAAGGCGTTGCGAAGCATGGCCACGCGATCCTTTGGCGTTCCGTCTGGTGTGGAAAAAGCTCGTCCCACAGCTGCATAGCCGGCAATGAAACTCATAATACGTTTCAACTCGGGTGTTTTTGCTAGCTCGATAATTGTTGGTACGTTGGGAAGGTCTGGGTGCCGCGTTGGCGCGGTCAATGCTACAGGTTTGACCCACTCTTTTTCGATCCAGTCACCAAGTCGTGCTTTCCAACTGTTCCATGCCCCGGGTTGATAATTGCACTCACCTTGCTGCATCGCGAGGTTTTGGCGTCGTGATCCTTGATAACCGGTGAGAATTTGGATTTTGAGACCGGAGGCTACAGATAACGCTTTAGCATTCATATAACCTTGTGCTGCTTTTCCTGCAGTACAGGCAATTACTGTGCCCGGCTTCTTCCCTTGCAGCACCCCTAGGTCACGTGATGGCAAAGATTTGAAGAACATATGAGCGGCATCCATACTGACCAAACGCCCGATATAGTTGAATTTTGAAGCGTCATACCGATAACCCTTTTGACCGCTATTGAGGCGTTGAAACAATGCCGCGGTTTGTGAAAGTAGCGCAATATGCGTGCCACTCTTGGGGGCAACGGAACTGAAATAATTAGCGCCCTTGAGGCCGCCAGCACCGGGCATAAATTGCAGTACAAGGGGCGGGGAGTCGGGAATATGTTTTCGTATATGCTTGGCTAATTTGCTGGAATACAGATGGTATCC
>CAYZMI010000106.1:0-4820 GCA_964479475.1 uncultured Rhodospirillaceae bacterium
CAAAGGGGACGGAATGCTCAAATTCGTATCGGTTGGCCGCAAAACGCCAAAAAAGCGTCCCGCTGCCGAACGCCGGCAGGATTTTAGTGAAATTTATAAGGATTTTGACGAAACGAATGCCGAAGAACAGGCAGCTCGCTGTTCGCAATGTGGTATTCCGTTTTGTCAGGTCCATTGTCCACTCCACAACAATATACCAGATTGGCTGATGCTGACTGCCGAGGATCGCATTGAAGAAGCTTACGAATTGGCTGCATCGACCAATAATTTCCCCGAAATTTGTGGACGCATCTGCCCACAGGACCGCTTATGTGAAGGTAATTGCGTAATTGAACAGGCTGGACACGGCACCGTCACCATTGGCGCGGTGGAGAGCTATATCACTGAAATGGCGTTCAACAATGGGTGGATCAAACCTCCCAAACCGGCCAGCGATGAGAAACAGTCTGTCGGTATCATTGGCGGCGGGCCAGCAGGTATGGTGGCGGCTGAACAGTTGCGTCGCCGCGGCTATCAAACCCATATTTATGATCGATATGATCGGTTGGGTGGTTTGCTAGTTTATGGAATTCCTAATTTTAAACTGGAAAAAGACATTGTGAAGCGGCGCGTTGATTTACTGGAGGAGGCCGGTGTTATTATTCATCGCAATGTTGATGTGGGAAAGGATGTTTCTTTCCAATCCCTGCGTGAAAAGCACGACGCTATCTTAATTGCAACCGGCGTTTATAAGGCCCGCGACATTCAAGTTCCCGGAGTTGGCTTAAAAAATATTATTCCAGCGCTCGATTTTCTCATTGCGTCCAACCGCAAAGGGCTCGGTGAACCCGTACCACAATTCGATAATGGTGGATTGAACGCGCAAGATAAAAATATTGTTGTGCTTGGTGCGGGTGACACTGCCATGGACTGCGTTCGCACGGCAGTTAGACAGGGAGCAGCATCGGTGGTTTGCCTCTATCGTCGGGACAAAGCCAACATGCCCGGTTCTCGTCGCGAGGTCCAATATGCCGAAGAGGAGGGAGTACTATTCACCTTATTGGCTCAGCCAGAAGCCTTTCTGGGTAACGATGTGGTTACTGCTGTCCGAGCGACACGAATTCACCTCGGCGTTGCAGACGCAACCGGTCGTCAGACGCCCGAATTAATCGAAGGATCGAGTTTCAACGTAGACGCGGATCTCGTCATCAAGGCGTTGGGTTTCGATCCTGAAGATGTGCCTAAGCTCTTTAACGTCCCCGAACTAGGCATCACCCGCTGGGGGACTGTAAAAATTAATTTTCGAACCAAAATGACCAATCTCGATGGTGTTTTTGCTGCCGGGGATATCGTACGCGGTGCCTCGCTTGTTGTTTGGGGTATCCGAGACGGACGTGATGCCGCCTCTTCAATCGAACAATATTTGAAGGTTCGTGTCCCTGGGGCAAAAAAGAAACAAGCCGCATGAAACGCGTGCCCAACGATACCGCCCATGAATTTACTGAAACATGGACAAGTAATGCCTCTTATTTGAAAGAGTACGGTCTTTATGATCCGGAAAATGAGCATGCTTCCTGCGGCGTTGGGATGGTGGTGGCCATCGACGGCAAACCTCGCCGCGAAGTGGTGGAGGCTGGTGTTGAGGCGCTAAAAGCCGTATGGCACAGGGGTGCTGTGGATGCGGATGGCAAGACCGGTGACGGTGCCGGAATCAATGTGGAAATTCCACAGGACTTCTTTTATGAGCACACTATCCGTACAGGTCATACTCCAGGATCTGGACGTATTGCTGTCGGAATGATTTTCCTTCCACGGACCGATCTTGCAGGTCAGGAGCAATGTCGATGTATCGTCGAAGCGCAAATCCTTCAGTTCGGTTATTCCATTTATGGTTGGCGCCAGGTACCAATTAATGTCGACGTGATTGGCGATAAAGCTAATGCTACTCGGCCAGAGATCGAACAGATTATGATCGCTGGCAAACCCGATGTGGCGGACGACCAATTTGAACGCGATCTCTATATCATACGGCGCCGGATCGAGAACCAAGTGATCAGGGAAAACCTGAACGATTTTTATATTTGTTCACTGAGCTGCCGGTCAGTCATCTATAAAGGCATGTTTCTCGCCGAACAGGTCACCGAATTTTATCCTGACCTGTTGGATGAGCGATTTGTCTCACGTTTTGCAATTTATCATCAACGGTACTCGACCAATACGTTTCCAATGTGGAAGTTGGCACAACCGTTCCGAATGCTTGCTCATAATGGTGAAATAAATACCTTGTCGGGTAACGTAAACTGGATGCGCAGCCATGAAACACGGTTGGTATCGGAGTTACTCGACAACCATATCGAAGATATTAAGCCCGTTATCCAATCAGGAAGTTCGGATTCTGCAGCGCTCGATGCGGTATTTGAACTTCTCGTTCGAGCTGGGCGCACTGCCCCAATGGTAAAATCTCTAATGATTCCGGATGCATGGTCGAAAAAGCCCAATATACCGCCAGAGCATGCAGCTTTTTTCAGTTTCTGCAGTTGTGTCATGGAATCATGGGATGGCCCGGCGGCAATCTGCGCGGCTGACGGTGACTGGGTAGTGGCGGGCATGGATCGTAACGGCCTAAGGCCACTCCGGTATTCTCTTACTGATGAGGGATTGCTAGTAGTTGGTTCAGAGACCGGGATGGTGTCTCTGGACGAGGCACACATAATTGAAAAAGGCCGTGTTGGCCCCGGGCAAAGCATTGCTGTCAATTTCAGTGAGGGGCGCTTCTACCATGATGATGAGCTGAGAGCCCTCCTAGTTGCATCGGCGCCATTTGAAGAATGGGCGCAAAATATAACCCATCTAGACCATCTAATCCGACCGGAAGACGGTGAGACTGTAGAGTTCGATCGGGAGGAACTACGCCGCCGCCAGATTTGTGCTGGCTACACACTTGAAGAGCTAGAACTTTTGCTTCAACCGATGGTAGATGAAAGCAAAGAGGCAGTGGGATCCATGGGCGATGATACACCGCTTGCGGTATTATCTGGTCATTACCGCGGATTGCACCACTTCTTCCGCCAGGCGTTTAGCCAGGTGACCAATCCCCCTATAGATTCACTGCGTGAATATCGCGTAATGACACTTAATACTCGGCTGGGGAACCTCGGGAATATTCTTGAACAAGACGAAAGTCAGACGCGGTTATTGCAACTTAAGTCTCCCGTTTTGACTAATTCAGAGTTCGAAGCATTACAGGAGTATGTCGGATCCAGTGCAGTGGAAATTGATTGTTCGTTTGAGATTAATGGTGGTGACAATGCGCTCAAAGAGTCTATGGACCGCATTCGGACAGAGGCCGAAAATGCAGTTCGCGGCGGTGCCATTCATGTCACGTTAACAGATAAAAACATCGGCCCTGATCGCGCACCCATTCCCAGCATTCTAGCTACGAGCGGAGTCCATAGTCATTTGGTTCGAGAATCATTGAGGACGTTCACCTCGATTAACGTCCGATCTGCAGAGTGTCTTGATACTCATTATTTTGCCGTTTTGATTGGCGTTGGCGCGACTACGGTGAATGCCTACCTTGCGCAGGAAGCCATTGCCGACCGACATCGCCGGGGTCTATTCGGCGACTCCTCGTTTGATGATTGCGTTGCACGCTATGTAGAAGGGGTAAACCAAGGACTGCTCAAGATTATGTCCAAAATGGGTATCTCTGTAGTGTCGCCTTATCGCGGTGCCTATAAATTTGAAGCGGTAGGGCTTAGCCGGACATTAGTTTCTGAATATTTTCCGGGGATGAATTCTCGCATTTCTGGCATCGGTCTGACAGGTCTTCAGCACAATACTATGCGACTGCACCGGCAGGCTTTCAACAATGACGTCGTTACATTGCCTATAGGCGGTCTTTATCGATATCGTCGGACGGGGGAGGCCCACGCTTTTCAGGGTGAAATGATTCATATGTTGCAGCAAGCCTGTGACAATGATGCCTATGCGACTTATAAAAAATTTTCTGATGCGGTGAACCGCATGGCTCCAGTTAGTCTCCGCGATCTCATGGATTTTTCTCCAATGCAGGAAAGTGTTCCGCTGGAAGAGGTGGAATCAATTACCGAATTGAGGCATCGGCTAGTTGCGCCCGGTATTTCGCTTGGCGCTCTGGGACCAGAGGCGCATGAAACACTGTCTATCGCAATGAATCGGATTGGTGCCAAGTCCGATTCCGGCGAAGGCGGTGAAGATTCTGATCGCTTTCAACCACGTGCCAATGGAGACAATGCCAGTTCTGCAATCAAGCAAGTTGCGTCAGGCCGCTTCGGCGTGACGGCCGAATATCTCAATAATTGCCGCGAAATTGAGATTAAAATTGCTCAAGGTGCAAAACCAGGAGAGGGTGGCCAGCTGCCTGGTATCAAAGTGTCGAAAATGATCGCTCGCCTACGTCATTCAACCCCCGGTGTAACGCTCATTTCACCACCTCCACATCACGATATTTACTCCATCGAAGATTTGTCCCAGCTGATCTATGATTTAAAACAGATCAACCCTGAGGCTAAGGTCTGCGTCAAGTTGGTAGCTCAGTCGGGTATAGGTACCATCGCAGCAGGTGTAGCGAAGGCTAAGGCGGACGTCATTCTTGTATCCGGTCATTCCGGCGGAACCGGTGCAAGTCCTCAGTCCTCCATCAAATATGCTGGCTTGCCGTGGGAAATGGGCCTCGCCGAGGTTCATCAGGTATTAACTCTAAATCGGCTACGCCATACAGTGACTTTGCGTACCGATGGCGGCCTTAAAACAGGCCGCGACGTCGTAATCGCGGCATTGTTGGGCGCTGAAGAATATGG
>CAYZMI010000106.1:4920-6670 GCA_964479475.1 uncultured Rhodospirillaceae bacterium
AACGGACGTAACGAGGTCCCGGATACCCTGGATGCATTAATGATTAAAGATGCAGAACCGGCGCTCAAGGGCGGTGAAAAGATGCAGCTAGCCTATAATATCCGAAATACACAACGGGCTATTGGTACTCGGTTGTCTTCAATGATTACCCGTCGTTTTGGCATGGTAGGCTTGCAGCCCAACCACATCACTGTGCGCCTGCGTGGGTCGGCTGGCCAATCCCTCGGTGCTTTTGCCGTTCAAGGGTTAAAGCTGCAGGTATTTGGTGACGCAAACGATTATGTGGGCAAGGGTTTATCTGGCGGTATCATTGTTATTCGTCCTATGACTTCGAGCCCGCTTGCCACTAACGAAAATGCAATCATTGGCAACACGGTTCTCTATGGCGCGACTGCGGGGAGACTGTTCGCAGCTGGTTGCGCCGGAGAACGGTTTGCAGTGCGCAACTCAGGCGCCAATGCGGTAATCGAAGGATGCGGTGCCAACGGCTGTGAATACATGACTGGCGGCATCGCCGTCATTCTTGGGCCAGTGGGTGATAATTTTGCTGCCGGCATGACTGGCGGTATGAGTTTCGTTTATGACACCGACGATACATTCGAGGATAATTTGAATGATGATACGGTGCTTCCCCAACGAATACAGTCTTCTCACTGGGGGCAAGTGTTGCGCGATTTGGTCGCTGAGCATTGGGTGGAAACGCAATCTCGATTTGCAGAGCGGCTTTTGGTGGATTGGGATCGAGAAATTCGACGCTTTTGGCAAGTGGTACCCATCGAAATGATCGACAAGCTCGAACATCCAGTTCTGGAGGCGGTTGATGAGGAACAACGGGCTTAATTAGGGTGAGTTGGCGAATTTGGCCCAAGCCTTCTCTTTAAAAACCAATTGCTTGGTTAGGACTTAGGCCCTAATCAATTTTACTATTCTTCTTGCGGTGATGTGATGCCACAGAACATCACTTTATCTCAATTTTGGTCACACTGGCGTTGGAATCAGCGTCAGACCTCGATGATTGTTGTTTGTCGTGTCGTTTTCCAAATCAAATCGGTTTTGGGCATAACCACCCGGACGCTGGCTGCGTACTGTGATGGCCACGGAGCGGTCGCCTATGCCCCATTCGGAGTGAGGCACCCAAGGGGGAACGATGTCTACGTGACCGGTTGGCGCTTCGTTTCGATTTAGCAACTCAAGTTTAGCCATACCAGCCTTACTACCGTCATCGAGACGCTTATAGACATGAGTTCGTTCGTCACCGTCCAGTACGCCATATATCGTCCAGGTATGCGCATGGTCGTGAACATTAGCCCGGTGCTTAGGCTCGCGAATCAATGCCCCGACAAAGAAACCGTAATCGGGATCATGGTATAGCTGAAGCTCAACCCCCCGTTTAGCAGGCCAATCCCGGGATTTTTTACGCATCTGCTCATCGGCGCATAACTCTTTAAGGAGACCCCGCACGCCTTCCCAATGTTCGGTTTCGGGTAAATCTTTAGAGAAGTGGTTGCGTAGTTTATCGATAAATTCTTTAAATGCGCTGACACTATATTTAGGCACTATTAGTCTCCGAATTTCTGTTCTTGAACTATACAGCAAGTGGGACCAGGTTTAGCCCCCGCGAGGTATCTGTTTCCCCGGTTTCTACGTTAAACATTACTTGATCGTAGCTGCCTGGTTTAGTGGTCCGTACCGTAATGGCGACTGACCGGTCGCTATTACCCCATTCGGCATGTGGTACGTGGGGAGGTAC
>CAYZMI010000107.1:0-4386 GCA_964479475.1 uncultured Rhodospirillaceae bacterium
AGATGCGCTTTGGCAACCGGGTATGGATCATGCGGGTATCGCCACTCAAATGGTGGTTGAACGTCAGCTTTCTGAAGACAGTGTTGAGTTGGATCGGGGACACACGCCCGTACCTAAAAATGGAAAATTGATTGGTCGCGACGAATTCATCGAACGAGTTTGGAAATGGAAGGCAGAATCCGGGGGCCAAATTACTAAGCAACTTCGGCGGCTAGGAGCCTCATGCGATTGGTCTCGTGAACGGTTTACGATGGACGAAGGATTGTCTCGTGCCGTACGTAAAGTTTTTGTTACACTTTATAAGCAAGGTTTAATTTACCGCGATCAACGCCTCGTTAATTGGGATCCAAAGTTTCATACCGCTATTTCAGATTTGGAGGTCGAACAGAGGGAGACCATTGGTAAATTATGGTACTTTAAGTACCCCCTGAAAGAAGTTGAAAACAAACATATTGTCGTTGCAACGACTAGGCCCGAAACTATGTTGGGAGACACGGGTATTGCGGTTCACCCTGATGATGAACGGTATAAGGACCTGGTAGGAAAGAATGTCGTTTTACCAATCGTCGGACGTGTAATTCCCATAGTTGCAGATGAATATAGCGATCCTGAAAAAGGGAGTGGTGCAGTTAAAATTACGCCAGGCCATGACTTCAACGATTTTGAGGTTGGTCGGCGTCATGACTTAAAAATTGTGAATGTATTCAATCTTTCTGCACAGTTAAACGAAAACGTGCCGGAGAAATATCAGGGTTTAGATCGGTTTCAAGTTCGCGAATTGGTCGTTTCAGATATGGAGGCTCTAGGATTGCTCCAAAAAATTGAAGAAAATCCTATGACTGTCCCCTATGGCGATCGTTCAGGCGTGGTCATAGAACCGCGATTGACCGACCAATGGTACGTCGACGCTAAGACAATGGCTGGACCAGCTATTAAAGCGGTAGAACGAGGGGCTACAAAATTCGTACCGCGACATTGGGAAAATACATACTTCGAATGGATGCGTAATATTCAACCTTGGTGTATTTCCAGACAAATTTGGTGGGGTCATCAAATTCCTGCTTGGTATGGACCCGACGGTCATGTGTTTGTCGAGGAAACAGAAGAAATAGCTGCTTCCGTTGCGGCTGCACACTACGGTGAAAAGACTGAACTGTTGCAGGACAATGACGTTCTGGACACGTGGTTTTCATCTGCCCTATGGCCTTTTTCTACGCTTGGTTGGCCAGATGAGACGCCGGATGTTGCTCGGTATTATCCAACCGATGTACTAGTAACTGGCTTTGATATTATTTTCTTTTGGGTCGCACGAATGATGATGATGGGACTCCATTTTAAAGAAGAAGCGCCGTTCCACACAGTTTACATCCATGCTTTGGTCCGCGACGAAAAGGGTCAAAAAATGTCCAAAAGCAAGGGCAATGTAATGGACCCGCTTGACCTCATTGAACGATATGGAGCTGACGCATTGCGGTTCACATTAACTGCAATGGCGGCCCAAGGCCGCGATATAAAATTATCGACCAACCGAATTGAGGGATACCGCAATTTTATTACTAAGCTTTGGAATGCCGCTCGGTACGCGGAAATCAACGATTGTTCGATAGTCGCCAGTTTCAATCCTGCCAGTTGCCATCAGGTAATTAATCAATGGATCATCGGTGCGTTTGTCCAAACCGAACGCCAAGTCGTGGGAGCGATTGAAGAATTTCGGTTTAACGATGCTGCAAATTCGATTTACCAGTTTATTTGGCATACATTTTGCGATTGGTACTTGGAATTTACTAAACCGATCTTCACTGGTTCCGATGAGGCGGCACAGATAGAGACGAAGGCAACAACTGGTTGGATATTTGATCAAATTTTACTCGTTCTCCACCCCTTTACGCCGTATGTTACTGAAGAATTATGGGAACAACTCGCACCCGATGCGGGTAGAGAAGACTTGCTTATTTCATCGGCATGGCCGGTTTTGTCACCAAATTTAGAAGCCCCCAAAGCCGCAAAAGAATTGGATTGGCTCGTTCGACTGATTAGCGAAATTCGTGCTGTTCGTGCAGAGATGAATGTCCCAGCAGCAGCCAAAGTGCCTTTATTAGTTCAGGGTGCTGATGCAGATACAACAACAAGTCTGCATACACATATTGAATTGATCCAGCGTTTAGCCCGCATCGAAAAGGTAGAAAGTACAACTACTGTGCCGAAGAGCTCTGTCCAATTGGTTTTAGATGGGGCGACATATTTTCTTCCTCTAAGTGATGTAATCAATTTTGGGGACGAAAGACGCCGGTTGGAAAAAGAAATTGTTAAAATTAATGATGAAACCAACAAACTAAAGAAAAAATTGGCTAATAAAAATTTCACATCTCGCGCACCTGTCGAAGTTGTCGAAGAAAATCGAGACAGGCTAAGTGAATTCAAGCTGTCCAACGACAAGCTTAAAGAAGCGCTCGCGAGGTTAGATGCGTTCAAATAAAATTAACTTAGAGCCCGCTCACTAAAATCCATCCAACTGCTAAGGGTGCAACCCACCGGCAAATAAACACCCATACTGGCGCTAGTGGAAATGGATGGGCACCATTTCCAGTCGCTTCTTCCATCGCACGTGGAAGAATTACCCATCCGACAAAGAGAGAGACCCCAATACCACCAATGGGGAGTAAAAGATTAGAGCCAATATAATCCATTACATCGAGGAATCCTTTCCCAGCAATTGTAAATTCACTCCAAACTCCAAGGGACAGTGAAGAAGGTATTCCCAGGAGGAATATAATTACTCCGAGAACGGTAGCAGCCTTACGTCGTCTCATCCCATGTTCATCAACAAAATAAGCGACTACTACTTCTAGCAAGGATACCGCCGACGTTAAGGCTGCTATGGTCAATAAAACGAAAAAAAGAACTGCAAACAGCGTACCTAGAGGCATTTGTGCAAAGACCGCGGGGAGGGTAATAAATACCAGCCCCGGACCGGCCGATGGATCAAACGAAAATGCAAACACCGCTGGTAGGATTACCAACCCGGCAATCAATGCGACTACGGTATCACAAAGCGTTACCATTAGTGTGGCTTTCGTGAGATTGACCTCCCGAGATAGGTAAGAGGCATAAGTAATCATCGCTCCCATCCCAAGAGAAAGCGAGAAGAAGGCTTGTGACAGCGCCCCGTTTAGAGTTGCACCAGTAACTTTAGAAAAATCTGGTACGAGAAAGAATTTCAAACCCTCAACCGCACCTGGGAGAGTGATGGCACGTATTGCAAGCACAATTAGGATTAGAAACAAAAGTGGCATCAAAAGACGGCAAATTTTTTCTATTCCACCATTTACACCACCAATTATGGCGAGAACGGTCAAGGCCATGAATATGCCATGATATAGAAGCGGCTGTCCTGGATCCGATATAAATTTCGAAAAAACTCCACCCAAAGCTGAGGGGTCAGATGTAGAGAGTAAACCTGCCGTCGTCTTGAAGACATAAGCAATCGCCCAACCTGCAACCACACTATAAAATGATAGAATGATGAAGCCGGCGGCGATGCCTAAGAACCCCAAGACTTTCCATCGCCCACCTTTGAGTTTTTCAAAGGCTCCTACCGGATTGCGTTCCGTAGCTCGTCCGATGACGAATTCACATAACATGACACTCAGCCCTATGGTGAAGACTAACGCGATATAAATAATAAGAAAGGCGCCCCCCCCATTTTCGCCTGCCATATATGGAAATTTCCAAATGTTACCCAAACCTACGGCCGATCCAGTTGCTGCTAGTATGAAACCGAGGCGAGTACCCCATCTGCTTCTGGTTTCCGGCAATCTGAAATCTCCATACCTGTGGAATGTCTGTGATTCGTATCTAATTTAAGGTGAAATAGCTAGAAAATTGGAACGTCGCGGTTTGTTAGGTGTGTTTAAAAATTAAACGGAGAGATAACGTGTCTGTCAGGATTGGAACAAACGAAAGGGGCGGCACCTTCTTCACGGAAGGTGAAACACTTGCAAAGGTTCTCCGAGAAAAGACCGACCTTGCCCCGGTACAGGTATACCCCGTACTTAGTGCCAGTGTAGGTGGAATAAAAGGGCTAGAAAATCATGACTTCGAATTTGCCATTTCGGCGTCTAACTGGGTTGGTCGAGCCCTCCGGGGTGAAAACCCGTTCGAAGAACCTATATCGCTGCGGATGGTGGCCCCGGCAAATGCAGGCGCCATGTTTTTCGTGGTGCCTAAAAATTCATCCTTAAATACCGTAGATGATCTCCGGGGTAAGCGGATCGCGATCGGTGTACGTGATGGTGGGATGGTTCAACACATCCACACCATATTTGACGCGTTAAATATAGACTTCAATGAAATTGAACCTTTATACGAAACATTTCCAGATGGGGC
>CAYZMI010000107.1:4486-6653 GCA_964479475.1 uncultured Rhodospirillaceae bacterium
CGGGGTGTTTTTGAAATTGACGGCGTTCCACTCCACTCTGGTGCGAGTGAAGCATATAGAGAGCTCGGTTTAATCGAATAATTAAGAAAGGGGCGGTCTTGGCCAAGATTAGATTAGGTACCAGCGAAATAGGTGGGACTTTTAATATGCAGGGCGAGGCTGTCGCTGAGTATTTGCGACCGCAGTATGAAATTGAAATCCATCCTTTTGATGGGTCAAGCGTTGCCTGCGCGAATGGATTACATGCAGACCAGCTTGATATCGGATTCTCGGCATCCAATTGGATAGGTCGTGCCTTGCGAGGTGAAGACCCATTCCGGGACCCTATAGATATCCGTATGGTGTCCCCGGCTAATGTTGGACCTATGTTTTTTATCGTCCGGGCTGATTCTGATCTTCACACAATTGGTCAATTGCGGGGTAGGCGTGTGTCAGTCAACGTCAGGGACAGTGGGATGTTCCAGCACATCTGTACGATTTTTAGTTTGTTAAACATCAGCTTTACTGAATTCGAACCGCATTACCTTGGTTTTTCAGACGGCGCGGACGCCCTACGTAACGGTTTAATAGATGCCCAATGGCAATGCCCGATACCTAATCCAGTAATGACGCAATTAGCAAATGATACGAATGTTCGAGTGCTCGAATGGGAAAGAGAGGAGCTCGAAAGGATTTTGTCCGAAGTAGAATTTTACCGGCGAGCCATTATGCCTGCCGGATGCTTCCGGGGCATCGTAAACGATAGTCCGCAAGTGGGAGTGCTTAACGTTATTACGACTCATGCGCGGACAAATGAGAAGTTGGTGCATGATTGGGCAGCTGCAATGATAAAAAATACCGAAGAATTAGCTACGGCTTTACCACTTTACCAAGGACTGCCTCATTTATTTGATGAGCTCAAGACAAACGGTCAATCTGTTTTCGAACCCGGAGGTGTCAAGATGCATTCTGGAGCAGTGCGGGCTTACAAAGAAGCTGGATTGATTTGAAAAATTCAGTACTAGGCACGGCCGGCCACTGGCATTATCTTCCGACCGAGGACCTGATCATAGTAACACTAAGGTAGGATGATGCCCGACGGATTGAACGTGCGCGCCAAAACCCGAAAAAAATCAGCTAAAACTAGGAAATATCGGTTCGATAAATCTAAATTACCAAGTCGGCATGTGACCGAAGGTCCGGAACGTGCTCCCCATCGCAGCTATTTATATGCGATGGGTTTAACCGATGAACAAATTCATCAGCCATTAGTGGGTGTGGCCACTTGCTGGAATGAGGCCGCACCTTGCAACATAGCCCTATCGCGCCAGGCTCAGGCGGCAAAAAAGGGGGTAACTAGGGCGGGAGGCACACCGCGTGAATTTACCACCATCACCGTCACAGATGGCATCGCCATGGGACATGCCGGGATGAAATCATCGTTAGTATCGCGAGAGGTCATTGCGGATTCCGTTGAACTCACAATGCGTGGTCATTGTTATGACGCATTAGTGGGGCTAGCCGGTTGCGACAAATCACTTCCCGGTATGATGATGGCGATGGTAAGGCTCAATGTTCCTAGCGTCTTTCTTTATGGTGGAACTATTTTACCAGGCCGTTTTGAAGGCCGGGACGTAACAGTCGTAGATGTGTTTGAAGGCGTTGGTATGCATGCTGCCGGGCGTATGAGTGACGCCGAGTTACAAGAGCTTGAATCGGTGGCATGTCCCTGCGCAGGTTCTTGCGGTGGCCAGTTTACGGCTAATACCATGGCCTGTGTTTCCGAAGCTATGGGACTTGCTATACCGGGGTCTGCGGGGGCACCCGCTTCATATAAGAAACGGGACAAAATAGTTGAAGAATCTGGCGATGCGGTAATGAATCTTTTGGCAAAAAATATTCGCCCTCGTGATATTGTTACAAAGGAATCATTGGATAATGCCGCCACTGTTGTAGCGGCAACTGGTGGTTCAACCAATGCGGCCCTTCATCTCCCCGCCATAGCCCATGAGGCGGGTATCAAATATTCCTTACAGGAGGTGGCACGCATATTTAAACGTACCCCATATATTGCGGATTTAATGCCAGGAGGAAAATATACAGCTACCGACATGTATCGTGTGGGAGGGGTTCAGGTCGTAATTAAAGAGCTACTTGATAATGGTCTTTTGAACGGGGATTGCTTAAC
>CAYZMI010000108.1:0-1516 GCA_964479475.1 uncultured Rhodospirillaceae bacterium
TCATCTATCACTGATGGTGAATTTCGGCGGCGTGCTTATTCTGATAGTTTTACAATCGATGCTTTTGATGGGGTAGAAATTAGCTCCACCTTGGACCCGAATTGGACTTATTCCAACGTGGGTGGCCAGATAACTGAAGGGCGCGTTCCGGTTGTAGTCGACAAGTTGACCTGGCCGGGACCCGTAAACGTCCACAATTTTCAGTTTGTTGCTAAACACGCTGGCCCAGGTATTCCCAAAGTCACGTTGCCTGGACCGTGTTATATTCACTTCCGATCTGGTCGCATCAATATAAGTCGCCAAGCCTATCCCAGCTTAGACGAATTTTGGCGGGATTTAATTGAAGCGTATGTCTCAGAAATTCTGGCGCTTTACAATTCCGGTTGTCGTTACATCCAACTTGACGAGACTTCTATTGCCAAACTCGGCGACCCAAAAATCCGCGAAGGACTTCAAAAGAGAGGCGATGATTGGGCTGATCTACTTGAAGTGTATACCGATGTTATAAATGAAATCGTTAAAAAATTGCCAGAAGATTTATGTCTGGGCTTACATTTGTGCCGCGGGAACAAGGCTGGTTCTTGGCAAGCAGAAACAGGCTATGATGACGTTGCTTCGAGGCTTTTTAAAAAATTGGACGTCCAGTGCTATTTTCTGGAGTATGATACACCGCGGGCTGGCGGGTTTGAGCCATTGCGGGAGGTGCCAAAAGGTAAATCGGTAATTCTCGGACTTATTTCAACTAAGACCGCAAAACTCGAATTACGCGATACATTATTGCGGCGAATTGAAGAAGCCGCTCAATTTGTCGACATTGATCAACTCGGGCTCTCCCCACAATGCGGCTTTGCAAGTTTGGACACTGGTAACGATCTAACTGAAGACGATCAAGTGGCAAAACTTCACCTTATTGTTGAAATTGCGGAAAAGGTCTGGGGATATATGGCACCCACGGGCCCATCGTAAGAATTGATTTAATGGCTAAGGCGGATGAGGTCCGATTGGTTTTGGTTGTCGCCGGCCCCAGCGCCAGCGGGAAATCCGCGCTCGCAGCAGATATTGCTGCGGCTTACTCAGGCGTCGTGATTAATGCAGATTCTATGCAAGTTTATCGCGGTCTTGATATTTTAACCTCTGCCCCCAATGCGGCCCTTAAATCAAAAGCTCCGCACAAGTTATTCTCAATTTTACCTCCAGACGTATCCTGTACGGCGGGAGATTGGCGTCGAATGGCCATCGCTGAGATCGATATGGCACATCAATTTGGCCAGTTGCCCGTCATCGTCGGCGGCTCCGGGCTTTATCTGCGGAGCTTAATGACCGGAATTGCAAAAATGCCGTCTATCCCCTCAGAGGTTCGTCATAACGTGCGTGGGCGTCTCCAGGCGTTAGGCAGTACAGCATTACATGAGGAACTTTGGTCGAAGGATCCAAAATCTGCGGCGCGTCTTTCCGTCAACGACGGCCAGAGAATTTGTCGAGCTTTAGAAGTGTTTGAGTCAACAGGGCGAGGTCT
>CAYZMI010000108.1:1616-6566 GCA_964479475.1 uncultured Rhodospirillaceae bacterium
GGGCCAACAAGCCACTCGCAGATATGTGAAACGCCAATTTACCTGGTTCCGTCATCAGATTATTGCTGATTTTATCATTGAATCGAAATATAACGAAAGTCTACGACATGATATCTTTTCGAAAATTAGCAAAATTATGTTGACCTCTGGGTTGTGACACATTAGTTTCTCGCCTCTTCGCGCTATAGCGTGCGATGGTATAGTGCCACCATTAAAGAGTATCTGTTCCGGCCGTATCCACCCCTGGACCTGGTCATGCGATCGCACGCTTTGTTTGTTGAGAAAGAAATTAACTGATGACTAAACAAAAATTATCGGGATCTGACATAATTATACAGTGTCTTCTGGATGCTGGTATCGACACTGTATTCGGTTATCCAGGAGGTGCGGTATTACCAATCTATGATGCGATCTTTAAGCAAAACCGTTTACGTCACATTCTTGTGCGACAAGAAGGTGGTGCAGTCCATATGGCGGAAGGCTATGCGCGATCAACCGGTAAAGTTGGTGTCGTGCTGGTAACGTCTGGACCCGGTGCGACAAATGCCGTCACTGGTTTAGCGGACGCGTTGATGGACAGTGTTCCGGTATTATGTCTTACAGGACAAGTTCCCACACATCTGATTGGAAACGATGCATTTCAGGAGGCCGATACAACAGGAATTACCCGGCCATGTACTAAGCATAATTATTTGGTTAAAGACGTAAATGATTTGGCGCGCGTAATGAACGAATCGATTTATGTTGCAAAATCTGGCCGACCCGGGCCAGTTGTCGTTGATTTGCCAAAAGATATTTTGATTGGAGAAGCTTACTACGACAACAGCAAGCCAGTCAAAGTTGTCCACAAGACCTACCGGCCAAAAACGAAGGCGAATTATGCGTCCATTCAGGAAGCCGTGGAGCTAATGCGCTCTGCCCGTAGTCCACTATTTTACTGCGGGGGAGGAATTATAAATTCGGGCCCGCGAGCCTCAAGGTTATTGAAGGAATTTGTTGATTTAACCGGATTTCCTATCACGTTGACGCTAATGGGGTTAGGCGGATTTCCGGCAAACGATAAAAAGTTTTTAGGTATGGTCGGCATGCATGGGACATATGAATCTAATTTGGCGATGCACGAATGCGACCTAATGATCAACATCGGCGCCCGATTTGACGACAGGGTGACCGGTTTGCTGTCCGAGTTTTCACCAAACTCCAAGAAAATTCATGTCGACATTGACCCGTCTTCGATTAATAAAAACGTGCGGGCGGATCTACCAATTATAGGTGATTGTGCAAGTGTTCTTGCCGATCTAACCAAGGAATGGAAGTCCGAAAAGCCAGGTAGGAATGCAAAAGCTCTCTCGGAATGGTGGTCAAAGATTAACAATTGGCGACGACGCGATTGCCTGCGTTATCGGGGAAGTAAAACCGTGATCAAGCCGCAATTTGCGTTAGAACGATTGTATGAGTTGACGAAAAATCGCGACACATACATCACGACAGAAGTTGGGCAGCACCAAATGTGGGCAGCTCAATTCTATCAATTCCAGAGACCTAACCGTTGGATGACGTCTGGGGGATTGGGCACCATGGGTTATGGATTTCCCGCCGCCATAGGAGTTCAGGTCGCGCACCCGAAAGCTACTGTTATCGATGTTGCCGGCGAAGCCTCGATATTGATGAATATTCAGGAAATGTCCACAGCAATCCAATACAGATTGCCGGTAAAAATTTTTATATTGAACAATCAATACATGGGTATGGTTCGACAGTGGCAAGAACTTTTGTATGAGGGGCGCTATTCTGAAAGCTATACGGATTCGTTACCCGACTTTGTCAAATTGGCAGAGGCTTATGGTGCCGCTGGTTTGCGAGCATCAACGCCTGACGAAGTCGATGATGTAATTCTAGAAATGCTGTCAAACGACAAGCTTACCATTGTCGATGTCGTTGTTGACCAGTCGGAAAATTGTTTTCCGATGATCCCGTCGGGTGCTGCGCACAATGAAATGCTTCTGGGACCAGAAGATGAAGCAGAAAAACCAATCTCCGAAGACGGAATGGTTTTAGTCTAGATAGTAATATGGGATTGGACGAAGCATATTTCCGAATGATGAGGAGAGGAAACCTCAGGCATAATCATGACTTGTTTAAAATCGGGAGCATATGATTTGGAAGCAGTTGAACGTCATACTATAGCAGTGTTGGTCGACAATGAAGCAGGCGTATTGGCTCGTGTGATTGGATTGTTTTCCGGTCGAGGATATAATATCGAAAGTTTGACTGTAGCCGAAGTAGATCCTGAAGAGGCAGTCTCTCGGATTAGTATTGTCACCTCTGGAACACCCATGATAATCGAACAGATTAAGGCTCAATTGGATAGGCTTGTACCTGTTCGTCAGTTGCGCGATTTGACGGTAGAAGGTCCCAGTGTTGAACGTGAACTTGCGCTGGTTAAAGTTCGGGCAACCGGCAATAAAAGAGTCGAGGCCCTACGGGTATCCGACATTTTCAGAGCGAGAGCGATTGACAGCACCAATAATTCTTTCGTATTCGAAATCTCTGGTTCAACGGATAAGTTGGACGCGTTTATTCGATTGATGAAGTCGCTGGGTTTGATTGAGGTTTCACGGACCGGTGTCGTTGCTATTGCACGCGGTGCAAAGGGGATTTAGGTAACAAATACGTAAAACGTTTTTGAGCTTAAAATTAAACAAAATTAAATGAGGGTCTTTTAATGCGTGTTTATTACGACAGGGATACCGATGTTAATCTGATAAAATCAAAAAAAGTGGCAATAATCGGCTATGGCAGCCAGGGTCACGCGCACGCGAACAATTTACGGGACACTGGCGTGGAGGAAGTCGTTGTTGGATTACGTCCTGGATCTGCAAGTGCGTCAAAAGCCGAAGGTGCCGGATTAAAGGTGATGACACCGTCCGACGCGGCACATTGGGCCGATGTTACGATGATCTTGGCCCCTGACGAATTACATGCGGCACTATATAGGGAAGACTTAAGTGAAAATTTGCGTAGCGGGAGTGCGTTGGCTCTTGCCCATGGCTTTAGTATCCATTTCCGCCAGATTGAGCCCCGCTCTGATTTGGACGTTTTCATGGTAGCACCCAAGGGCCCTGGACATACTGTTCGTGCGGAGTACGAAAAAGGCGGCGGCGTACCTTCATTGATCGCTGTCCATCAGGATGCGAGCGGCAATGCTCAGGAAATTGGTTTGTCGTATGCAAGCGCCATTGGCGCAGGACGTTCAGGTATTATCGAAACCACCTTTCAAGAGGAATGCGAAACCGATTTGTTTGGCGAACAAGCAGTTCTGTGTGGTGGTTTGAGCGCTTTGATAACCGCTGGTTATGAAACGTTGGTTGAAGCTGGTTACGCCCCCGAAATGGCCTATTTCGAATGCCTGCATGAGGTCAAGCTCATTGTTGACCTGATTTATGAAGGCGGTATCGCCAACATGCGCTATTCAATCTCTAATACGGCGGAATATGGCGATTATTCTCGTGGAAAACGTTTAATAAATGACTCCGTTAAATCTGAAATGAAGAAAATTTTGGGTGAAATCCAATCAGGAGCCTTCGCCAAAGAATGGGTGCTTGAAAACGCAGCCGGCCAAGCCAGTTTTAAATCTATGCGGCGGCGTAACGCTGAACATGATATTGAACAAGTCGGCGAACGTCTGCGCGGTATGATGCCGTGGATTACGAGTGGACGGCTAGTGGACAAATCGAAAAACTGATCTACTAGCCGAAATACTGTTAAATTTGTTTATGGTTAGAAAAACCGTTGCATTTATGCTCAAGGAAGGCTTAGGAATAACCAATTAAACCAAGTTTCCAGAGGTTTGTCCGTTAGACCCTTGCTATTGGACTTAGGGATGAAATCAGTATAAATGCGCTGTGCTCAGTGAGTGTCAGATAATGAAGGCAAAATGTAATACGGTGGAACCAAAATTTATTCGGACTGAGAGAAGTGGTTCGGATTGCCGTTGGTCGCGTCTTTATGGGTTTACAAGCCTCGCGCTCGCGCTCGACGGGGGGCTACGACTTAGCGGCCCTTGAATGAACGAGCTGAATTCAGCTGGTTGTTCAGGGGATACCTTACTTCAAAAAGTCGTTAACCTTATAAAACAAAAGGAGCTGAGTTATGAGCGCCAGCACCGAAATGAGCCAAGTTACAATTTTCGACACCACCTTGCGCGATGGTGAACAATCACCTGGCGCGTCCATGAATTTGGACGAGAAACTTCGTATAGCCGATTTTTTGGAAGAGATGGGTGTTGATATCATAGAGGCTGGATTTCCAATTGCATCCAATGGTGATTTTGAAGCCGTGCATGAGGTCTCTAAGAAAGTAAAAAATTCTGTTGTTTGTGGTCTCGCGCGTTCCGGGCGCTTGGATATTGAACGTGCTGCAGAAGCTTTGAAACCCGCACAACGGCGGCGTATACATACCTTTATCTCAACCAGTCCGCTGCATATGAAATATAAATTGCAGATGGAACCGGACGAGGTGTATCAAGCAGTCATTGATAGTGTGACTTTAGCGAGAACCTTTACCGATGATGTTGAATGGTCACCTGAAGACGGCTCTAGAACCGAGCATGATTTTCTGTGTCGCTGTGTGGAAGCAGCCATTAATGCTGGGGCGACGACAATCAATATACCCGATACCGTCGGTTATGCGGTACCTGAAGAATTTGGTGCCTTGATAGGCATGCTGATTGAGCGCGTGCCTAATATTGACAAAGCAATTATTTCAACCCATTGCCACAATGATTTGGGGCTTGCAGTTGCAAATTCTCTAGCGGGCGTGGCGAACGGTGCACGACAAATCGAGTGTACGATTAATGGGCTGGGTGAACGGGCGGGTAATGCTGCACTCGAAGAAGTCGTCATGGCATTACGGACGCGTCAGGATTTCATGCCATATACCACTGGAATT
>CAYZMI010000109.1:0-6548 GCA_964479475.1 uncultured Rhodospirillaceae bacterium
CACCAGATCGTTCACAACGGCAGGATCTGCCAATGTTGAGGTATCACCTAGATCTCCGAACTCGTTAGCGGCGATTTTACGGAGAATTCGACGCATGATCTTGCCCGATCGGGTCTTGGGTAGACCCGGAGCCCACTGAATAGCGTCTGGACTAGCGATAGGACCAATTTCTTTACGGACCCACTGCACCATCTCCAATTTAAGATCGTTGTTCGGTTCCTCTCCGGCCATTAGCGTCACATAAGCGTATATGCCTTGACCTTTGATATCGTGCGGGAAACCAACCACTGCTGATTCTGCGACTTTCGGATGGGCTACCAGGGCGCTCTCTACTTCCGCCGTACCAATACGATGGCCCGAGACGTTTAGCACGTCATCCACCCGGCCCGTGATCCAGTAATAACCATCTTCATCTCGCCGGCAACCGTCGCCGGTAAAGTACCTTCCCGGATAGGTGGAAAAATAAGTTTCTATAAATCGCTCATGATCACGAAATACAGTTCGCATCTGTCCAGGCCATGAATCCTTAAGCACCAAATTTCCCGATGAGGCCCCTTCGAGCTCTTTACCGTCTGCATCGACGAGAGCTGGTTGAATGCCGAAGAATGGGAGTGTCGCGGAACCGGGTTTCAACGCTGTGGCTCCGGGTAGTGGCGTAATTAATATACCCCCGGTTTCGGTCTGCCACCACGTGTCGACGATTGGACAGCGCCCATCACCCACCACGTTGTAGTACCACAACCAAGCTTCCGGATTAATGGGTTCTCCCACACTACCCAGCAGACGAACGGTATCTCGTTTGGTGGTTCGCACCAAATCGTCACCCTCGCGCATAAGGGCGCGGAGTGCAGTGGGTGCAGTATAGAAAATGTTGACACTATGTTTATCACATATCTGCCAGAAACGTGAAGAATCCGGATAGGTAGGGACACCCTCAAACATCAACGTGGTTGCCCCGTTGGAAAGTGGTCCATAGAGAATATAGCTGTGGCCGGTGATCCACCCTACATCGGCCGTACACCAATAAATTTCGCCATCGCGATAATCGAAGACATACTGATGCGTCATGGAGGCATAAACCATGTAGCCACCTGTCGTGTGCAGCACGCCTTTAGGCTTACCAGTCGAACCAGAGGTGTAGAGTATGAAAAGCGGATCTTCGGCGTTCATCTCTTCCGCCAAGCAGTCCACGGAGGCGTTTTTCATTAGATCGTGATACCAATGATCACGTCCCTCGACCCAGCTAATGTCGCCGCCAGTGCGTTTAACCACAATACAATTTTTAATACTCGGGGTTTTCTCTAATGCTGCATCTGTATTGTCTTTAAGCGGTATGGGTCGTCCTCCACGGACGCCCTCATCCGATGTAATAATCAAGTTTGAATCACAGTCCTGAATTCTGCCAGCTATAGAATCAGCGGAAAATCCGCCGAATATAACAGAATGAACGGCTCCAATTCGTGCACAAGAAAGTACTGCAATCGCGATTTCGGGGATCATTGGTAGATAGATAGTAACCCGATCGCCCTTCTTAATTCCGAGGGACTTCATTGCATTGGCGAATTTGCAGACCTCTTCATAAAGTTCGCGATAGGTCAGGGTCTCAAACACATCAGGCTCATCACCCTCCCAGATAATGGCGGTCTGATCGCCGCGGGTAGAGAGATGTCGATCAAGACAGTTTGCCGAAGCATTTAAGGTGCCGTCATAGAACCACTTGATATGTACGTCTCCAGGTCCGTAGGAGACATCTTTTATCTTCGTGTAGGGTTTGATCCAGTGGATCCTCTTTCCCTGCTCGGCCCAAAATCCCTCATTGTCATCGACAGAATTCTTGTACATGTTGAGATATTTGTCATTATCAATCCAGGCATCCGCTGCGGCTTCCGCAGACACTGGAAAAAGCGAGTTGTCGGACATGATTGATCCCTTCTTGACCCTTGTATTTAGGAGATTATGGCGGGCGAGGTGGTGCTAGCGCAAGACGCGCGCCACTTATTCATTTAGAAAAACGTTGCCGTCTTCTATGCGGAGGTTAACTGCTGCCAGCCTGCGGCCCTTACACGGGCCCCAAACGCAAACGCCCGAGTCTATTTTAAAGATAGCGCCGTGAGTGGCGCAAAGAATGTAATCTTTTTCGACTGTGAGGAATGCGTCCGGCTTCCAGTCAAGCGTGGTACCCTGATGTGGGCATAAATTCACATAGCCGAAAACATTTTTGTCCTCTCGGATGACGAACATAGGCTCACGTCGGCCAACCCTGAATCCCTTGCTGCCCGGATCTTCCATTTCGTCGAGTGAGCAGAGAACCGTATTGGCACCTTTGTCCTCGAAGATGGGGGCTTCCTCCACCATATCACGTATTAACGCCTGACATTTTGCAGAGAATCTTCCACTCGGATTTTGTGACCGGTAATACGGAAAGGCGCGATTGTCGCACCAGTGCTAAATTTTGGAGTGTAGGTTCTTGTTTGATCACCGCGAGCGTCACAGGGTGTTTCACTGGATAAAGTGCCTTCACATCTACCATCCCAAATCGCCCCTTTGGGTCGGTCGGGTCGGGATAATGTTCTCTGACCACTTCGACAACGCCGACGATTTGTTTTTCGTTGACTGAATGATAGAAAAAGGCCCTATCGCCCTTTTTCATTTCCTTCATGTTGTTGTCGGCCTGATAATTTCGGATGCCATCCCACTCTGCCGTGCCTTCCTTAACTTGATCGTCCCACGACCACGCGCTGGGCTCGGATTTAAACAGCCAATATTGCAATGCCCCTCTCCTTTATTTTTTGTTGCTTGCTTCAGTGCGAAAGGGTCGCGCAAGCAATTCACTGATGACGCTGTCTACGGGCTCGCCTCCATTTACAATCGAATTCACACCGTCAACGATGGGCATCTCAACAACCAATTGGCGGGCAAGGGCGGCGACAGCAGCAGCTGAAAATACACCTTCCGCAACCGATCTCCTTGTGCTTAGCACCGTATCCAGTGTTTCACCCTGGCCGAGTGCGATACCAAGCGAATAGTTTCGAGACTGTGTGCTAGTGCAGGTAAGAGTAAGATCGCCCAAACCTGATAGGCCCATCATGGTTTCTGCGCGGCCACCTTTCGCAACACAAAGACGTGTCATTTCTGCGAGTCCACGTGTGATTATTGCAGCCCTGGCGCTGTCGCCAAAGCCACGACCTTCTGTGATGCCACAAGCGATTGCTAAAACATTTTTTACGGCGCCACCGATCTCGGCGCCTATCACGTCATTTGTCAGATATGGCCTAATTTGAGATATGCCAACCACTTCTAAAAGCTCTTGGCCTATTTGTTCATCCGCTGTCGCTAAAGTAAGCGCGATGGGCATGCCTATAGCTACTTCGGAAGCGAAGGTAGGACCCGATAATACCGCTACCGGATGGCCGGGCAACGTTTCTGCAATTACCTCAGTCATCAGTGCGTTGGTTTTTTGTTCGATACCTTTTGCGCATACTGCCACGGTGATCTCGTTTGCAATCACCGGTGCTAGTAAAGTGGCTACACTCCGCAAATACTGTGCTGGAACAACCATGAACACTGCATCAACTTCGCCCGCTTCAGCCAAGATGGTTGTAGCGCGAATGGCTGGATTTAAGGGCACCCCCTTTAAAAACATAGGATTCTCGTGCTGGAAATTAATCGCGTCGGCCACTTCCGGCTCTTTGGCCCACAGAACGGTCTGGTGTCCTGCCTTGGACATGGCTTGTGCGAGGGCTGTTCCCCACGCTCCTCCTCCGATGATGCCAATACAATCGATACTCATAACTGGATCCTATTAACGCTTCCGTCGATTAAAGGATCTGGGCGGCTCTTCCCCAGGTATTCGAGGCAGTCCAATCTCAGCTAAGTGGTTTTCCAACCCGGCCGGTGCAATAACCCACATCATGAGGAGATTTTCCTCAGCGTCGTTAATAATACTATGCAAAACATCATAACCGACAAAACATGAGGTTCCGGGGACCAGCGGATATTGTTCGCCTTTAACCTCGATGATACCCGATCCGGACATACAAATGTGTAGTTCGATTTCTGAATTATGCGCGTGTTCACGTATATGGCGACCGGGCGGTATGGTCTGATAACCCATAGTCAACCCGTCGAAGTTGGTGTTGCTCATGTGAAAGATGTTATCTGCGTACCCGTCAGCCGGTTTGGGTTGCCAATAAGATGCACCCTCACCAGGTGGTACAACGACCACTCGGCCTACGACATCCTGATTTCGATTTAATTCCGCACTTTTTCCAGCGCTTCTTGAGTTGCTTCCTGCCGATAATCCTACGCGGCGGTCGATTGCCTCTGATTCTTCAGGGCGTTGGAATGGTTGGGGCGCCTTCTCCCCCGAATAGCGCTGGCGTCCAATGTCGATAAAATACTTTTCTAGTCCTGCAGGTGCGATCACCCATAGCATGACCAGATCGTCCCTTGTGTCGTTGTGGATCTCATGTTTAACGTCGTATCCAATAAAACAAGCTGTTCCCGGTTTGATCGGATAGGTTTTGCCATCAACCACCGCATAACCAGTACCACAAAAACCAATTTGAAGCTCTATCGCTTGATCATGGGAGTGATTTCGTATGTGACATCCTGGTGCAATGAATTGAAATCCCATGGAAAGGCCGTCAAAACCTGTGTTCCTAGGGGTAAGCTTGGGAAATGCATAACCACCGGCGGGGTCCGGTTGCCAGTAGGACGCACCTTCATCCGGTTGGCTGATGACCGAAATGCCGATCGCACTCTGTTGTATACCATCCATGGAGGATTCCTCGTCATTCGATGGCAGGAGTGTAATCTTTTAACCCGTTATCAAAAAGGCTTGATCATGCGTCGTGCGAATTTGACGGTAACTGTGTGGCCCGACGGGAGGTATTTGGCCAAGACTTAATAATTTGTGTTTCTGCCGGAATACCAATTAACTCTATAACGAGTTCACTATCGTTGAACTTGAATCCGCCGGTAATGTGAAATGTTGATCACGTGATTTTTATTGGGTTAGTCATGCTTTTACACCAGCGTATGCAGCTTTTGGCGCGTCGGGGTCAAGTGGCCAACGGGGACGGGGTGCGAAATTCAGATTATCGGTAAGGCCTAACCTGAGCCTTTCGATTCCTGCCCAGGCGATCATCGCGCCGTTGTCCGTACACAGTTTAAGAGGGGGCGCGAGAAATAGCATGTTTCTATTTTTGGCAAGATTTTCTAATTTTGTGCGCAAAAATGCGTTGGCCGCCACCCCGCCGGCGACAACTAAATGAGTTGCGTCTGGATAGGTTGATCGAAAAAGATTAATGGCATTTGATGTTCTGTCAGCAATTGCTTCACCGGCAGCTGTTTGGAACGATGCACATATATCCGCAATGTCCGTATCTGAAACGGCTCCAGGTGGTAAGGATTCAATTGTATGCCTTACAGCGGTCTTGAGGCCTGAAAATGAAAAATCGGCACCATCTCTGCCTTTCATGGGCCTGGGTAAAGGAAATCTACCAGGGTTTCCCGCTGCGCTTAAACGCTCTACGGCTGGCCCGCCCGGATAACCGAGCCCCAGCATTTTGGCCGTTTTGTCAAATGCCTCCCCGATGGCATCATCAATAGTGGTGCCAATTCTGCGATAGTTATCAACTCCCTTTACCATCAATAACTGCGTGTGACCGCCCGATACCAATAATAGTAAATATGGAAATTCGATCCCATCTGTTAGTCGGACAGTAAGTGCGTGGCCTTCAAGGTGGTTTATCGCTAGAAAGGGAATATCTCGTGCCGCAGCGATCGCTTTGGCTGTCATAATGCCCACGATGACGCCGCCAATCAGTCCAGGTCCACCGGTTGCGGCGACACCGTCGAGCTTGTCAAAGCCTATCTCGGCTTTGTTCATTGCTTTTGTGATAACGTCGTCGATGAAGTTTAAATGGGACCGTGCAGCGATTTCCGGAACTATTCCACCGTATGGTGCGTGCTCTTCGAGCTGGGAATGCACGATATTGGCGAGAATTTGCCCGTCGTCTGTGACCACAGCTGCGGCCGTTTCGTCGCAACTGGTTTCAATGCCAAGAATATTCATAGCTAGATAGTTTAAATTGACTAAGGATGAGGTGGAATAAATTAATTGTATCAATCCATCGAAGGTCTTTTTATAAAGGTTCCAGCACGCTAAAGCTTTCTTATGAAAAGAACCATTCGAATTGCTACCCGGGGAAGTCCTCTCGCGTTAGCGCAGGCAGGACTGGTCCGTAATCATCTTACTTCCGCCCATCCGCGGTTGGGAGAGACAGGCGCTATCGAGATTACATCTTATAAAACGACCGGCGACAAACAACAATCAGGCTTGCTGACGGCTATAGGTGGGAAGGGCCTGTTTACAAAAGAAATTGAGGAGGCATTGCTCGTTGGTCAGACAGATATCGCCGTTCATTCCATGAAGGATTTGCCCAGTGTGTTACCCGAAGGACTTATATTAGGTGCGTTTTTGCCACGCGAAGATCCGAGAGATGCTTTAGTAGCACACACGGCGACAAGTCTTGATGATCTGC
>CAYZMI010000110.1:0-6512 GCA_964479475.1 uncultured Rhodospirillaceae bacterium
TACGAAATATCCTGAGCGCTCATGTCGTCTGTTGAAATTTCGAACAAAATCTTCTGCGCGATAGACACAACTGACCTTGACTTCGCACTCCAGTTAGCAAGTAAGTTGAAAGGATTGATCGGAGGTGTCAAACTGGGTAAGGAGTTCTTTGCGGCTCACGGCCCTGCAGGTGTCGCCCAAATTTCAAGAATTGGGCACAGAATTTTCTTGGACATTAAGTTCCACGATATACCGAACACTGTGGCAGGCGCCATTCGTGCCGTTACCGACCTAGGGTGTTTCATGCTGACCATCCATGCGTCGGGAGGACCAAGCATGATCGAAGCCGCGGTTGAAGCACGTGGTAAATCCGCGACTCCAAAAATTTTAGCAGTCACGGTTTTAACCAGTTTGAACGACCACGACTTAGAAGCTGTCGGTCAATGCAATCCTGTACGCGATCAAGTTATACGATTAGCTCGAATTGCTAAAGCCTGCGGCGTGGATGGAATAGTGTCATCACCGCAAGAAGTCTCCGCCCTTAGGGAGGCGATGGGTTCGGATGTTGATCTCGTCGTACCAGGTATCCGACCGAACTGGGCAAGCGCAGATGACCAGAAGCGTATCATGACGCCGTTAAAAGCAGTCCGCGCTGGAGCCGACTATCTCGTTATCGGCCGACCGATAACACGTGCCGACGATCCTGCGGAAGCGGCACGTTTAATCGCCGATGAAATGTCGGCTGACTAGCAAGAGACTAATGACGATTCAAGCCAAGATATGCGGCATTAACAGCCGCGCCGCTATGACGACAGCCGTAGAGTACGGCGCCGACCATGTTGGATTAGTCTTTTACCCGCCCTCTCCCCGCTCGGTCACAGCGCTCGAAGCCGCCGAATTAATTACGGACATTCCCCAACACATTGTAAAGGTGGGACTATTTGTCAACATGGCCGATGACAATCTCACCGATATTATATCCACGGTATCACTCGATTTACTGCAACTACACGGCTCGGAGTCACCAAAACGTGTTGCAGGTATTAAAAGATCTACCGGTATCTCCGTTATGAAAGCCATCCCGATATTGGACGAGGACGATCTGTTGGCGGCAAACAGTTATTTGGAGACCGCGGACCAACTTTTATTTGATGCCAAGGTACCTCCAAACATGAAGGGAGCCCTACCCGGTGGGAATGCCCTATCCTTCGATTGGACCCTACTTGCGAAACGAACATGGTCGCTCCCCTGGATGTTGTCGGGCGGGCTCAATTCACAAAATGTTGCTGATGCGGTATGTACATCGGGCGCTAATTCAGTGGATGTTTCTTCGGGTGTGGAATCTGCACCAGGTAAAAAAGATCCAGCGCAAATTCGGGCATTTTTATCGGCGGTGAAAAGCATATAAGTCAGTCCTTACCGGTGGCCGGCATTTGTCCGATCTGCTATCATAATTGGAAAAATGTTTACAAAAACAGTGGAAATTCCAGATAGTTACAAAATTTTACCGGATCAGGCTGGCCATTTCGGTATGTTCGGCGGACGGTACGTAGCGGAAACTTTGATGCCTCTAATTTTAGAGGTTGAACGTGCTTATGAAACCGCCAAATCCGATCCCAGCTTCCAACTCGAGCTTGACGACTATTTAAAACATTATGTGGGCCGGCCAAGTCCACTGTATTTTGCCCGTCGTTTGACTGAACATTTGGGCGGAGCACGAATTTATCTCAAGCGTGACGAGTTGAATCATACCGGTGCTCACAAAATTAACAATACTATGGGTCAAATTCTTCTTGCCAAGCGTATGGGCAAATCACGAATCATTGCGGAAACGGGGGCCGGTCAACATGGGGTGGCCACGGCGACGGTTTGCGCGCTCTTTGGGCTCCCCTGCGTCGTCTACATGGGTGAAACAGATATTAAGCGCCAAGCACCCAATGTATTTCGAATGAAATTGCTCGGCGCAGAGGTGGTACCGGTCACCTCAGGTTCCGCCACCCTCAAAGACGCCATGAACGAGGCATTACGGGACTGGGTTTCCAATGTCGAAGATACGTTTTACATCATCGGTACCGTGGCCGGTCCCCACCCCTATCCGGCCATGGTACGGGATTTTCAATCGGTGATCGGCCGTGAAGTCCGTTCGCAACTCATGGAACAAGAGCAGCGCTCACCGGATACCCTCGTTGCGTGTATAGGTGGCGGGTCAAATGCTATGGGTTTGTTCTACGAATTTTTAGATGATGACGACGTCACTATTCAAGCCGTGGAAGCGGCGGGTCTAGGGATTAAAACCGGCAAGCATGCAGCTTCCCTTGCGGCTGGCAGGCCCGGTGTATTGCATGGTAATCGGACTTACTTGCTTCAGGATGAAGACGGCCAAATCACCGAAGCTCACTCAATTTCAGCGGGTCTAGACTATCCCGGAATCGGACCTGAGCACGCCTGGCTCTACGATATTGGGCGAGTAAATTATGTTGCTGTAACCGATGACGAAGCTTTAGAAGCATTTCAACTTTGCAGCCAACTGGAAGGGATCATTCCAGCTCTAGAGCCAGCGCATGCTTTAGCCCACGTTCAGCGTATCGCACCAGACTTACCTGAAGATCATCTTTTGGTCATGAACATGTGTGGCCGTGGCGACAAAGACGTTTTCACGGTCGCGGAGGCGCTGGGAGTGTCGTTGTGAGTAGAAAAACCAAACGGATTGAACATCGCTTCCAAGAGCTTAAGGACGCCGAACGCGCAGGTCTCATCGCATTTGTTACAGCTGGAGATCCCGATCTACAGACATCAATAAATATCATGAAAGGATTGCCAAGGGCTGGTGCCGACATCATAGAACTGGGCATGCCCTTCACCGACCCGATGGCAGACGGTTCTTCGATACAAGTCTCATCACAACGAGCACTAAGAGCCGGCCAAAATATGCGCCAAACACTCGAAATGGTAAATGAATTTCGAAACAATGACGACAACACACCAGTCGTCCTAATGGGATATTACAATCCAATTTATGTTTATGGTATCGACGCCTTCGTCAATGATGCAGCAGATGTAGGGGTTGATGGATTAATTATCGTCGACTTGCCACCCGAAGAAGACTCCGAATTGCGTGAACCAGCTGCGGCGGTAGGGATTGATTTTATCCGCTTGGCAACTCCCACCAGCGATGAGGGTCGACTGCCATCACTCCTCGAGACCGCAAGCGGGTTCGTGTACTACGTATCAATCACAGGAATTACCGGGACCAGATCTGCCGAAACCGGAAGTGTTTCCGAATCGGTATCCCGCATAAAAAAGTTTACAGCCCTCCCGGTTGCCGTCGGATTTGGAATCAAAACACCGGAACAGGCCGCCGAAATAGCTGGCTTGGCCGACGCTGTCGTGGTGGGGTCTGCCATCGTACAACGAATCGAAGATACTGTATCGACCGAATCAGCTTCTTTACCTCAAGCGGTAGATTCTGTGTTAGAATTTGTTCATGAGCTTGCCACTGGTGTGCAGAAAGCAAGGCAAGTTAGCGCCAAGGAAGTAACACCGTCATGAATTGGTTAACCAACTATGTTCGTCCTAAAATTCGCGCGCTTGTTGAAAAAAAAGAGGTGCCGGATAACTTGTGGCGTCAGTGCCCAAACTGCGAACATATGATTTTTCATCGCGAGTTAGAGACCTCACTCAATATCTGTTCTCATTGCGGACACCATTTGCGGCTACCTGCAGCAAAACGGCTGGAGATGCTATTTGACGAAGGCGTTTATCAATCCATCGATCTGCCGGGGCTTAAGGGCGACCCCCTTAAATTTCGTGACCGCAAAAAGTATACGGAACGGCTCAAGGAAATGCGCAACTCCACAAACGAGGATGACGCACTTATTGTTGCCGAAGGCACTATGGGCGGTCGCAAATCTATAATTGCCGTAATGAATTTTGATTTTATGGCGGGTTCTATGGGTCTTGCCCTTGGCAAGGGCTTGCTCACCGCCGCGAGACGCGCTGTGCTGCTAGAAGCACCATTCATTACAATTACCGCATCGGGCGGTGCCCGCATGCAGGAGGGCATTTTATCATTAATGCAAATGCCTCGCTCGGTCATTGCGGTAAACGAGATTAAGGAAGCTGGTCTCCCTTATTTGACTGTCCTGACGGACCCTACTACCGGAGGGGTGACTGCGTCCTTCGCCATGTTGGGAGATATTCAGATCGCCGAACCAGGTGCTGTTATAGGCTTTGCGGGTGCGCGCGTCATCGAAGACACGATACACGAAAAATTGCCAGAAGATTTTCAGCGAGCCGAATATCTAATGGAGCACGGCATAGTCGACCGAGTGGTCCATCGACATCAACTGAGAGGGGAGTTGATTCGAATACTGGATCTCTTGATGAATCGGCATTCTAGCAGCAGTTTGTTGCCGTTTTCATCCAGCAACACAACAGACGAAACATTGGATCACAGTTTATCCGGACCACTCGAACATCCAGAGCAAGAGCGTCCCGCTGCAGAGTGACACCATAGTCAAAAGGCTGCACAGACTGCATCCGCGCACTATCGATCTTTCCCTCGGGCGAGTAACACGTCTCCTGAATGTGCTTGGCAATCCCGAAAAGACGCTTCCCCGAGTAGTCCATGTTGCCGGTACCAACGGTAAGGGGTCCGTCGTCGCCTTCTTAAAATCCATTTGCGAAGCGGCGGGATATGTCGTCCACAGCTACACATCACCGCATCTGGTTAGGTTTGCTGAGCGCATTTCAGTAGCCGGTTCCACGCTAAAAGACGAGGAGTTAGTAGCTATACTTGAGGAGTGCGAAGCAGCTAATAACGAACAACCAATAACATTTTTCGAAATCGCCACCGCTGCAGCTTATTTGGCATTTTCGCGAAAAGAAGCAGACGTCACCCTGATCGAAACCGGACTTGGAGGGCGTTTTGATGCGACAAACGTTTTCGACCAGCCAGCTTTAACCGCGATCACACCCATATCAATGGATCATATGAATTATCTCGGTGATACAATCGAAAAAATCGCCTTCGAAAAAGCTGGCATTCTCAAGCAAAATGCGCTCGCAGTTATCGGACCACAATCGGATAACGTCTCAGAGGTACTGCGCAAACGTGCAAACAAAGTGTCTGCACCAATTTTCCAATATGGTTCGGATTGGCATATAACTACGTCCGAAGATGGATTCCGGCTATTTGACAAAAACGCTGCAATACCCTTGCCGGAGCCAAAACTTCCAGGTCCGCATCAGTTCATTAACGCCGGGATAGCGGCCATCTGCGCGCAAAATCTACCAGGCCTTTCTATCCCAAATAACGCTCTGGCCCACGGATTACGGTCGGTTTATTGGCCCGGCCGCCTGCAAAAATTAGATAAAGGGCGTCTGGTAAATTCCCTCCCACCAAGTTGGGAAATCTGGCTTGACGGGGGCCACAACGCGGCTGCAGCAAACGCCCTAGCTAAGACCGTATCACACTGGTCCGATCGCCCACTTCATTTAATTTTTGGTGCCCTTGCCGCACGCGCCCCCCAAGAATTTCTTGCCCCGCTTGTGCGGGATGCCGACTATTTACATGCAATAGCCATACCGGGCGAATCTACCACCCTCGATGCGGACGTTGCCGCTAGCGCAGCACAAAAAGCAGGACACAAGGCACTACCGGCGGCATCAGTGGATGCCGCTCTTGAAACCATCGCAAAAATGGAGAAAAGACCGGGTCGCGTGTTGATTTGCGGATCCCTATATTTAGTCGGCGCAGTTCTCGTTCAAAATGAAACCCCGCCATAAAGCGGGGTTTCATCTACTTGTTGTTTTCCTTACACCGAAGTAAAACCAATCGTGAATCCAATTCACTAAATTGACTCGTTAATCCATTCAACCAGCTTACTTTTCGGCTCAGCACCTACTTTAGTCGCGGCAACCTCACCATCTTTGAACAGCATTAATGTTGGAATTCCCCGAACACCCAGCTTGGTCGGTGTTTCCGGGTTCTCATCGATGTTGATCTTAGCAACTGTAAGCGTGCCATCCATCTCGACAGCAATTTCCTCCAACCACGGGCCAATCTGTTTGCAGGGACCACACCATTCCGCCCAAAAATCGACAAGCACAGGTCCCTCCGCCCTTAAGACGTCGGCTTCAAACGAGTCATCTGATATTGGTTTAGTACTCATACAAAAACTCCTTCTTATTAAACAGCGAAGAATACCCGCAACCTTAATTAGCTTAGAAACTAAAAAGGGTACCCAAAACAGTCAAGGCACCCAAGTTTGAAGAAGTTCATTTGGTAAATTCATAAGATGGGGACCATCGGTCCATAATAAGGCGCAACACACCTCTTTATCGGGATAAATCTGGCGAATAACGGCGCTATAGGCAGCCATTTGCCGAAGGTAAATAGGTGCCACTGACTGAGGATCGATGGGAGGTAGACGGTTAGTCTTGTAGTCAACAATGTGTGCTGCCTCAGGGGTGACGCAGAGCCGATCGACTTGCCCAACCACTATGTGATCACCAATACGCCCGACAATAGG
>CAYZMI010000111.1:0-3962 GCA_964479475.1 uncultured Rhodospirillaceae bacterium
ACCCGAAATACAATAACACCTCGGGTCGAGCGTCCCGCTATACGAATATCATCAACGGTCGTACGAATCATTTGTCCTGCGTCAGTCACTAATACTAGATGATCACCATCTACAACGGGGAATGAAGCTACTACAGCATTGTCTTTGCCGCTTGCCAAGGCGATGTTGACGATCCCCTGGCCACCACGGTTACGTACGGTATATTCGTAGGCTGACGTCCGCTTGCCATATCCATTTGATGCAAGAGTTAGAATAAATTCGTCTTGAGCTAATAGTTCGGCGTAGCGATCTTCATTTAAAGTTATGCCTTTGCCATTGGTACCGTCCCCGGTGTTCTCTTCTCCGTTCCCGTTGGGATCGGCGATGCTGGTTTCATCCTCTTCCGCGCGTTCAGCACGCCGCCGACGCAAATAGGCAACTCGTTCTTCGATGGAAAATTCTACGTGGTTGAGGACTGACATGGAAATTACAGAATCGCCATCTGCCAATCGAATTCCCCGGACACCAGTGGAGTTACGACCAGCAAAAACACGCACTGCTGTAGTCGAAAACCGGATGCATTTACCACCGGCGGTAGCGAGTAGAATATCCTCATTTTCATTGCAAACCTGGACACCGATAAGGCGATCGCCTTCATTTAACTTCATAGCGATCTTGCCATTTGCCATAACATTGGTGAAATCGCTCAAACGGTTACGACGAATACCACCACTTGCCGTTGCAAACATAACATAGAGTTCATCCCAACTGGTTTCGTCTTCCGGTAATGGCATTAAAGCGGTTATGGTTTCTTCTTGATCAAGTGGCAATAAGTTAACAAGCGCCTTACCACGAGCTTGAGGTGTCCCTAATGGAACTTTATATACCTTGAGTTTGTATACCATTCCGCGGGACGAAAAAAATAACACTGGTGTATGAGTGTCGACAACGTGGACCGTGGAGACGAAATCCTCGTCTCGCGTGGACATGCCTGCGCGACCTTTTCCACCCCGACGTTGAGATCGATAAGTCGATAACGGTACCCGTTTGATATAACCCCCATGCGTTACCGTCACGACCATCTCTTCACGTTGGATTAGGTCCTCGATATCCGTCTCAAATTCAGTATCATCGATTGTAGTTCGGCGTTCATCTGCAAATTTTTCCCGTACTTCGATTAGTTCTTCGCGTAATATTCCACGTACTTTCTCGGGGGATGCGAGGATTTCAAGGTACTCTGTAATTTGTTTTGCTAAACCTTCCAGTTCCTCGGCAATCTTGTCTCGTTCAAGTCCCGTCAAGCGCTGTAAACGCAAATCTAAAATAGCCCGAACCTGGGTTTCGGAAAGTTGATATACCCCATCCATGACCCTTCGGCCCGGTTCATCGATTAAAGCAATTAAGTGTGCCACATCTGCAGCCGGCCAAGGCTTAGACATAAGTGAATTGCGTGCTTCGTTCGGATCTTTGGAAGCGCGAATGAGTTCGATAACCGGATCGATATTAGCGACAGAGATAGCAAGTCCTACTAGCACGTGTGCGCGGTCACGTGCCTTGCCGAGTTCGTATACTGTCCGACGGGTGATAACCTCTGACCGAAATTCGATAAATGCGGTCAAAACGTCACGTAGTGTCATTAGTTCGGGCTTGCCGTGATTTAGCGCGAGCATATTAATCCCAAAACTCGATTGTAGTGGGGTATACCTAAACAACTGATTGAGTACGACGTCAGACATTGCGTCGCGACGTAGTTCAATTACGACCCGTACGCCATCGCGATCGGACTCGTCCCGGATATCCGAAATACCTTCGATGCGCTTATCGCGAACCATTTCGGCGATACGTTCAATCATACGTGCTTTGTTCACTTGATAGGGTACTTCGGTGACGATGATCGCTTCTCGGTCTTTACGAATTTCCTCAATGAAAGTACGTCCGCGCATTACTACAGAGCCACGACCAGTATGATAGGCCTGTTGCATTCCATTACGGCCTATAATTAGCCCACCCGTCGGGAAATCCGGCCCAGGTATATGTTCTATTAATTCCGCAACTGTGATATCTGGATTTTCTAGGAGCGCACAACAACCATCGAGCACTTCGCCCAAATTGTGGGTTGGAATGTTCGTTGCCATTCCAACCGCAATACCCCCTGCCCCATTAACCAAAAGGTTCGGAAATCGTGCAGGTAACACCTCCGGCTCTTTAACCGTTTCGTCGTAATTGGGCCGAAAGTCGACAGTGTCGCGATCTATATCTTCTAATAGTTCTTCAGACGCCCGTTGCAAACGGACTTCGGTATAACGCATCGCAGCTGCCCGGTCGCCATCCATGGAGCCAAAGTTGCCTTGACCGTCGATGAGTTTGAGACGCATCGAAAAATATTGCGCCATCCGGACCATGGCATCGTAGATCGCGGTATCGCCATGAGGGTGATATTTTCCCATAACGTCACCGACGACGCGTGCTGACTTACGAAAGGCTCGGTTCCAATCGTAACCCTCCTCCTTCATCGCGTACAAAATGCGACGATGCACGGGTTTCAAGCCATCGCGGACATCAGGTAATGCACGGCTCACGATGACACTCATCGCATAATCGAGATAAGAGGATTTCATTTCCTCTTCAATCGAGATTGGCGTTATATTGAAATCAGGGGGGGGTGATTCTACTGTCACAGAAAGGTTTATAATCCACTATGAATGACTAAAACCTACAGTCCGATCGGCAGGTTTTTTTGATCACAAAATAATACCAGAAAGACGACAGTCAAACAACTGTCATACTTGTCTCAAAGGCCCGTATAAGTTACTGATTAAAAACAGTATTTACGAATCGAACTTGATGAGAATGGGGTATATTTTATAATCAGAAATTTCAATTTATTTTAATCTTAAAATGGGATTTCATCGTCGAGTTCAGCATGTCCAGGCCCACTTGGTTCGCCGGCAGGTTCATTAAAATCACCTGGAGAATCAAACCCGCCACCGCCGCTATCAGCCCGGCTATCAAGCATGGTGAGTTCTCCACGATACCGCTGTAAAATGACTTCAGTGCTATATTTTTCGACACCACTTTGATCGGTCCATTTGCGAGTTTGGAGTTGTCCTTCCAAATAGACTTTAGAACCCTTACGCAAATATTTTTGGGCAACATCGGCGAGACGTTCATTGAAGATTACTACCCGGTGCCATTCAGTACGATCACGTCGTTCTCCAGTGTTTTTATCGCGCCAATTTTCTGAGGTTGCGATTGACAAATTCACAAGAGAATTGCCGTCCTGCATAGTTCGGACTTCTGGATCACGGCCTAAATTGCCAATTAAAGTGACTTTGTTGACGCTTCCTGCCATGACGGTACCCTTTCCAACCGAGTAATGATTCTATCATCATAGCGGAATTCATTACTTCCACCAGCTTTAGTAGGAACTAATAAGCATTTCTTGCAAGTCCTACAAGCATAGTTAAGAGTAATTACAATGAACGCATCAATACTGAGAGCAGAATGAGTAAATCAGGTATAATTGGTGGAGTTTGTACGGCTCATGCTCCCCAGCTTTGGACGAGGCCGGACTCGGAAGACCCAAGAACGGTAAACCGGATGGAGGAGTTGCTTGGGGATATTGGGGCCAAACTCCGCGCAATGAAGCCTGACGTGTGCATCGTCATTGCCAACGATCACGCTCAGCAATTCCTGCTTCATTGCATAACGTCTTTCACGATGCATATTGGTGCTGTTGCCGAAGGAGCATTCGCTGGCCGGAGTTATAGGTATGACGTTGCAAGCGACGCATCTATTAATCTGTTACGTCATTTACAACGACAAAATTTTGATCCAGGTTTTACAAGTACCGCTAAGCTAGATTACGCCTTTGGTATACCATTGGATTTTACCGGCATGGACATACCAATTATTCCTATATTCGTGAATGCCTATGTTCCTCCTCAGCCCTCTATGGAACGGTGCCATGCGTTTGGTAAGGC
>CAYZMI010000111.1:4062-6475 GCA_964479475.1 uncultured Rhodospirillaceae bacterium
ACCTGGCATCACAACTATGGAACAGTAGCCTGGACCAAAGCCCTCGCTGAAGAACCTTTCGAACCACATTATCCGCACATTCACCCAGACCGGGTCATACTTTCCCAAGCTTTGCACCGCTTGGCACAAGATGAAGGAGAAAGAGAAAAATATTTGGCGGATCCCAATGCCTATGCAAGGTCAATTGAGGGGCTTGATGATGTAGAACGAGAAGCCCTTGTAGAACTCAATCAGGAAAAGATGATTGCGCTAGGTATGCATCCATTCGTGTCACATGCTTTTCGTCGGGTATTAGAACGAGCCGGTATATTAGTTGCTCCTGCACCGAAGAACATTAAATGATTAAGTTACCAATTCCGGCCATTCCCATTTAATGGATTTATAAAATTTATTATTCTTTATTCGTTGAGTATGTTAACTGGTTCACCATCTAAATACCCACGAATAGCGTCACGGTAACCCTTGAAGTACGATTCATAATTACTTTGCTCGACATACCCCAAATGTGGCGTGACTACAGTGTTGGAAAGTGTCCGAAAAATATGAGATGAAGGTAATGGTTCTGATCTAAACACGTCGAGGCCAGCCCCAGCGATACCATTGTTTTGTAGAATTATTGCGAGCGCCTCTTCGTCAACTATAGGGCCCCGTGATGTATTAATTAAAAACGCAGTGGGCTTCATTGCTTCCAAGTCACTCGCTCCAATAAGACCCTGGGTCCTTTCACTCAAAACGAGATGGATGGTTAAGAAATCAGATTGACGCATCAGCTCCAATTTATTGACTAAAGTGGCACCAACCTCTTCGCATCGTTCTTGAGTTAGATTTTGACTCCAGGCGATTACATTCATTTCAAATGCGCGAGCTATTTTCGCAACTCTTTCACCAAGTCTACCAAGACCTAAAATTCCAAGTGTTCGTCCCGGTAGCCCAACACCAATAGTTTCTTGCCACTCCCCCATTCGGACGCGCTTATCTTCTTGGGGAATTTGCCTGGCCAGGGAAAGCATTAGACCAAATGTTAGATCCGCTGTGGGCATACCTGCACTGGGCGTACCGCATAAGACGATCCCATGCTCACTTGCTGCATCATAATCAATGCCCAAATTACGCATGCCACTAGTGATTAAGAGCTTTAAACTGGGTAATTTTTCAATCAATGACCGCTGAAACCGCGTTCGCTCTCGCATAGCACAAATTATCTCAAAATTTTTCAATCGTGCGGCCGTCTCGTCTTCCTCGAAGAGGTGATCAGTAAAACTAACAATTTCAACTTCCTTTATAAGGTCACCCCAATCGACGTTTGTTTGGGCGTAATTTTGGTAGTCGTCGAGAACCGCGACCCGCATATTTCTCTCCTGAATTATAAACAAGTGTGAGCATGATGCGGCTAACTAAAGGTCTAAACAAGGCGTGCGGTACCGTTATTTCCAAAATACCGATACACTGATTACTCAATTTTAGATTGGGAGACCAAAATGTCCTCGCTTGAGGGAAAAGTTGCGTTAATTACCGGGGCAGGCTCAGGTCTAGGCCGCAGTCATGCCGAGGTGCTAGCCGAACGTGGTGCAGATATAATTGTGCAAGACCGCAATGGCGATGGAGCAGAAGAAACCGCGGCGATGGTAAAGGCAAACGGGCGCCGGGCTCATGTTATGATTGGTGATGTTCGTGATAGCCTTGATTTTGCCCAAAAGGCGGCAGAGGCAATCGATTTTCTCGGACAAATCGATATTCTAGTCAACAATGCCGGGGTTACTAGCCAACGCCTCCCATTGGAACAGGTGACAGATGAGGTGTTGGCAGAGATGTTCGATATAAATGTCAAAGGCGCATATATTGCCGTCCGAGCAGTTCTCCCCGGTATGAAAAAAAGGAAAGAAGGACGAATTATAAACACCTCATCAATTTACGGAATGATGGGCGCCAACGCCGGGTCCCATTATTCGGGAGCTAAGGCAGCCTTAATCGGCTTAACAAAAGCCTGGGCGAAAGAGTTTTCGCCTTGGCATATTCTTGTTAATGCGGTGGCGCCTGGATACATACCGACGCCCATGAGTATGCGACCAGGTAATGAGGCCGCTCGTGCTGAGAGGAGTAAAACAATTTTGCTAGGTCATGAGGGGGAACCACGCGATATTTCCCACGCAGTAGCTTATTTTGCGTCCGATGAGGGTAAATACGTAACCGGACAAGTATTGAGTCCCAACGGTGGTGTGACAATTTAAATGAGGTAAAAAAGGGCATTTTGGATGATAATCGATACACATATTCATGTATGGAGTTACCCAGCGCTCGCCAATGCGCGGGACCAAATTAAAACCACTGAGGACCTAATAAGTTTTCGAACGCGATTTCCTGACCTCTATGATCGAACTTTACACGAAACCCCAATTGATAATTCGGACCAACT
>CAYZMI010000112.1:0-4568 GCA_964479475.1 uncultured Rhodospirillaceae bacterium
TTATCGAAATTTTCACCAACACTCAACCGGACAACACCTTGAATATTACGCCAAAGCCGTAATGCGGTTATGAGCGCAACCGACTTGTTTTTGTCTAATAATTTGGCAGTAGTAAGTTTTTCTAGTGCATTTTCTGTATTAGTGTCGAGAATTTCTGGTCGCTCACTTGCAAATTTCAATTGTAAATATTGAGCAATAAATTCGATATCCACTAGCCCACCACGTCGATTCTTCATATCCCAGGGGCTTAGGGCCGGTCGGTCCCTTTCAATTCTTTCACGCATGCCTGCGACATCGCGTAAAAGTACATCAGGGTTTCTTTTTAATGTAAGAATTGTTTGAATTGCATCTCTTAATTGTATTCGTATGGAATCTTCCGCGACCACGATCCGTGCTCGCGTCAGCGCCATATGTTCCCATGTCCACGCGGATTCATGATGATATTTGACGAATGAATCAAATGATGAAGCCAACGGCCCCGCATTTCCTGAAGGCCTTAGACGGAGATCTACTTCATAAAGTAAACCTTCCGCCGTAGGCGAGGAAAGGGCACCCAAATATCTCTGACCCAATTTGTTAAAATAAGGAATTGGGGATAATGGCTTAATTCCATCGGATTGGACATCGGAGCAATTGTATATGAATAACAAGTCCAAATCAGAGCCAATGGTTAATTCTCGGCTTCCAAGATTACCTAGGGCCACAATCGCCATTTCTCCATTTATCATTTGGCCGTGCTGTTCAGCGAATTCATTCAGGAGATTAGGATAAAGTGAGTTCAGTGCGGCGTCGGCAATATTTGATAATGGCGAGCTAGCCATAGTAGGTGTCAGGCGTCGACGCAATATATGCACTCCGACTTGGAACAATCGGTCGTTAATCTGACGCCGCAGAACATCGAGCACATCCTGAAAATCTCCCGCTTGGATTAGGGCGTTAGCGATTTCGGAGATAAGTAAAGATGATGACGGCGTATCCTCAAAAAAATCTGATGTTAAAACCGAATCAAACAGTATCGGATGATTGAGAAGCGTTTCTGCGAGACGTGGAGCGCTCCCCATAATATCTGCTAGGAGATGTAGTACTGCGGGATTGGTATACAAAAAAGACAAAATTTGTATGCCGGCGGGCAGTCGGCTAAGAAAATCACTGAAACGCAAAAATGCTGCATCTGGCTCCAATGTCTCAGAAAACGCTTGGAGGAGACTGGGCACCAATTCCGTCAGTAGTTCTTTTGCACGCGTACTTCGCAGGGCTCGATAACGACCGTGGTGCCAGGCGCGAATGGTTGCTGAGACTGTGTGTGGTTCTTTAAATCCCAACTGTTCGAGTGTCTTTAACGTATCTGGATGGTCTTCTCCGCCTGTAAATACAAGTGTTCCGGGTGCAGAAAGATCAGGGGTGTCATCAAAAAGTGCAGCATATAAATCTTCTACCAAAAGTAAGTGTTTCGATAGGGAATTAGCAAATGCCTCAGTGCTACTAAATCCCATGAAAGAAGAAAAATTTGCCAATTTTTTGCGATTGGTCGGAATTTCGTGAGTTTGTTGATCGTCGATCATTTGCAGACGATGTTCTGTCATACGCAAAAATTCGTATGCTTTTTCTAATTTGCGCGGGACATCACTCTTTATATGATCCGCCGCTGCCAAGTCTTTGAGAGCTTGGCATGTTTCCTTGGCCCTTAAACTGGGATTGCGTCCGCCCCAAATGAGTTGCTGGGTTTGAGCGTAGAACTCAATTTCGCGAATTCCACCACGGCCCAATTTAACATTGTGACCGGCAATGGTTATTTGCTTCCCTCCTTTCACTGCATTTATTTGCCGCTTGATAGAGTGAATATCTTGAATTGCGGCAAAATCGAGATTTTTTCGCCAAATGAAAGGTGTCAGATCTTTTAAAAATTTTTCTCCTGCATCTTTGTCCCCGGCGACTGGTCGCGCTTTGATCATTGCCGCCCGTTCCCAGTTTTGGCCAGTACTTTCGTAATATGTTTCAGCCGCTAGTGTGGACATTACTAGCGGTGTCGAACCTGGGTCAGGACGTAAGCGTAAATCGGTCCGAAAGACATAACCATCTCCGGTTCGTTGTTCCAGAATGCGAACAAGCTGACGTGCTAATTTTATATAAAATTGTTGTGGTGTTTGGTTTCCCGTATATTGAATTCGTTCAGGATCAAATAGCAATATGAGGTCAATATCGCTGGAATAGTTAAGCTCTCGTGCTCCTAATTTTCCCATCCCCAGTACAATAAACCCCGATCCTTGAGTAGGAACATTCAAATTATTTAGTTGAACTTCACCGCTGGACACTCCCTCGAGGAGAAGATGCGATAAAGCACATTCGATAGCGATTTCTGCAAACGCACTCAACTCGCCCGTGATTTTTCGTAAAGGTAAAAGCCCGGCGATATCAGAAATACCGACAGCCAACGAGACTTTTTTGCGGGATTGCCTGAGTAATGCCATTAAATCGGGTGACGATATGCAGGCTCCAATGTTCTCGGTCAAACAAGCGAAAATTTTATTTAGAGATTTTTGAGGTCCGTCGGCGAGAATTTGAACAGCAAATTCGGTGTCAGACAACAAACAGTGGGTTAAATAGGGGCTATGCCCAAATATTGCAGCCAAAAGCGGGCGAATGTGACTGTGGTTAATTGTATTGTCGATAAATGCGGTAATGTCTGCATTAAGCGCTTTATCACCAGCGTCCCGCCAATTCTGAAACCCTATATCGATGGATGCGGCATTGCCGAGTTTCGGTAGACGGTGTAGGTCAGGTACGAGACTTTCCGAATCTATTACCAAGGCGTAGTTTCCTTTAGTTAATTCTATTTGAAGACTGGGGCAGGTGTTTTGAGTGGTCAAGCCTTAGCGGACTCCTAAATATGATAGTGCGGACGACGCGGATATTTGTCGAAGTTTTAGCGGCGTCGTTACTGGGCGCGATGTTGCTCGCAGGTATTGCCGGGTGGCGGATTTCACAAGGGCCGGTTCCTTTGGATTTCCTGACACCGCATTTTGTTCGTGCACTAAATAGTCAGGGAGCCCCGTTTAAAATCAAGATCAATAAGACGCATCTTGCGTGGGCTGGATGGGCACGAACGTTCGATATACGCGTCGTGGGTGTTCGTGCAATTGCAGCAAATGATCGCGTTATTGCCCATGTTCCCGAAATGTCAGTCAGCATCAGTATGGGAGGCTTACTAAAAGGTATTGTCGCGCCTACAAGTCTTGACATTATCGGAGCTACCATGCGTCTGGGACGTCAGGTTTCTGGGGCCTTTACTATGGAATTAGGGCCGCCGGTTGGTGCAAATAATAGAGAATCTGGCTCAGAGGTTATAGCACGTCTGATAGACGCGGTTCAGCTTGCGCCCGACCCAAGACGACCGATCACATATCTTCAACGTGTAAGCCTACTCGATGCTCAACTAATAGTTGACGACCAATCGACCGGCACGATTTGGGGGGCTCCTCAAGCAGATGTTGTCTTGCTCAAAGAATCAGGTGAGCTGCGCGGAACGTTTTTTGCGGACCTTGATATTGGAGGGTCGAACACTAAGGTAAATGGTGTTGCCACTTGGCGGCCAAATTCTGAAATCATACAAATTGAGAGTGAATTCTCGGGCGCCAAGGTTAGTAAAATTGCGGCAAAATTACCCAACTTAAACGATTTCGAAGCGTTTAAATTTGATACAAAAGGTTGGATTTCGATGTCGTTATTCACCGATGGCAATATAAAATCTGCTAAATTTGATATAACAGCTGAAAAAGGTGAGGTTGTCCTAGACCGCTATTGGCCCAATGGTCTGAACTTATCTAGTGGCACAATTCAAGGAGAATTTGATGGCGACACAGGAACCATAGAAATTGAGAAATTCTTGGCCAATTTCGGGGGGCCAAACATTAGTGCTAAAGCCACAATCCTTGAATTTGGGGCAAGTCATACGATCGATGCACGCATAGCGTTGGACAGCTTGCAGCTTTCAGAATCAAGCAAATTTTGGCCGCTTCATCTCGGTGAAAAATCTAGGCGCTGGTTGGTCAAGAACATACCGGCGGGCGAGTTGCTGGATACAAAAATTAATTTGTCTCTACTTATAAATAGTGCGGCAGAGAATAGGGTTTTTCTCAAATCACTGTCGGGTACACTCAAACTTAATGATGCGACATTAAATTATCTTGATGGTTTGCCACCGCTGAAAAACGTTGCCGCCTCTGCGGTATTTTCTCGCGATAACTTCATTGCAAAGATCCGGAGTGGAAATGCCTCAGGGCTTAGCGTGGAATCGGCAGAAATTAGGCTAACGCAATTGGACGGAAATTCCGAACTTGCGGCAATTGATGGAATAATTGTTGGGCCTCTTGACCGGGTGTTGGCCCTCATTGATCGGCCCCGGTTTCGATATGCCTCTCGCTTAGGCTTACGTCCGACCTATGTGACAGGGGAAAGCGAGACCCAATTAAAATTTCGTTTTCCTTTGTTGACTGATTTATCGCTGAACAAGGTCGATTTTAACGTAACATCTAAACTCCGGAACCTGAATGTACCCAACTTAGTATTTG
>CAYZMI010000112.1:4668-6430 GCA_964479475.1 uncultured Rhodospirillaceae bacterium
AAACAAATCGCGTTAAAGCTTTCCTTGAAAGAGGCACGGCTTAGGATCCCCGGGTTTGATTGGCGTAAACCTATTGCTCAAGACTGTATTGTCTGGCTGCAATTACTTATAGGTTCTGGTGGAAAATTATTTATTCCTGAATTTCGTGTTGGCTCACCTGATTTATCTATGAATGGTTCCATCGAATTCGATAGGCACTATAAATTTTTTAAGATGAACATTGGTAAATTCTCTTTGGGGAGAACTAACATTTCCGGTCAACTTTTCGTTCGGAAAAATGGAATATACGATATTCAAGTTGCGGGTGCTTCGCTTGATGCTAATCGATTACTAAAAACGCTTAAAGACCCGAAAGAACCTCCGGTCAAGCTTCCACCGGTCAATCTTTCTGCCAAAATAGGTCGAGTCTGGTTCGACGACAAAACGCCCATCAATGCCTTAGCCGGTCGACTGGTTCGAGACTCCACAGCATGGCGATGGGCCGATATTTCAGGACAAATGGCTCCAAACCAGAATATTACTCTCTCCTATAATTCGAAAAATAAAAGCCGCAAACTCCTCATTCGTTCGAACAACGCGGGCAACGCTCTAAGGGCATTGGACATTTTGGATACGGTTCAGGTTCAAGGGGGTATGCTGCGTTTGATTGCTAATAGCGACGGTTTCGAGGACACAAACCCTTGGTCTGGTAAATTGGAGATTAAGAATTATGTTCTTATGAGGGCACCAATTCTCGCAAAACTATTAACCCTCGCCTCGTTCTCCGGTATTAGAGATACATTAAGTGGTAGAAAAGGTATCAGTTTTGCAAAACTAAAAATTCCGTTTGCCTACAGCGACGGTATTGTAAAGATTAAAAATGCCCGAACTGTTGGGGCTGAACTCGGTTTTACTGCGGAAGGCATCATAAACACTGAATTTGATAGTCTTAAACTATCTGGCACGATTGTCCCTGCCTATACGCTTAACAGCGTAATAGGAAACATACCTTTAATTGGAAGAATTTTTACGGGAAAAAAAGGCAGCGGCATATTTGCGGCCACATATCGCGTAGAGGGCTCGGCAGATAACCCTAAAGTGTCAGTTAATCCACTTGCCGCCTTGGCACCTGGATTTCTTCGAAATCTAGTCGGTATTTTTGACGGAAATACCCAACCTGACAAAGAATCATCGCCCGGTACATTAGACACTAACTAAATATTTAATTTGGCCTTATAAGTACGTGACGTTTTTTGCCGGCAGATAGTTTAATTACTCCGTCGTCATTCGTGTCCGCCATCGAAACTATTTCCATTTCGTCCGTCGGGACCACGTCGTTTATTCGTCCACCGCCGCCGCGAACAAGGCGTCTTGCCTCACCGTTGCTATTTGAGAGGCCAGCCAAAACAAATAGCTCAAAGGCATTCATACCATTAGCTAGTTCGTCCTTATCAACAGTAATCGTCGGCAAAGCGGTTCCTAGAGCTTTTTCCTCGAAGGTGATCCTCGCCGTTTCCGCCGCCTCTTCCGCGGCACTTCTCCCGTGGCAAAGAGTTGTCGCTTCGATTGCTAAAATCTTTTTCGCCTCGTTGATTTCAGTATCTTGTAGTTTCTCCAGTTTAAAAATTTCGTCGAGCGGCAGTTCTGTAAACAACTTCAAAAAACGTCCAACGTCGTCATCTAAAGTATTGCGCCAAAATTGATAATATTCGTATGGAGAAAGCCTGTCGGAATTCAGCCATACTGCTCCGGTTGCAGTCTTACCCATCTTTTCGCCCGAAGA
>CAYZMI010000113.1:0-6355 GCA_964479475.1 uncultured Rhodospirillaceae bacterium
GCAATGAGGCCATTTGAATGAGCCTCTAATTCGATAAAAGAAATACAGGGCCGTTCTCCGTTCGGTGTCTCAAGAAACGACTTGCTGACCAACCTAGAGAGATTTTGATAGCCGGCCTGGTTACTAACCAGTAAAACTAGCTCATCAAATTCATTGTTTCCTTGAGTCATCCGATTTACAACGGCTGGCCTCTCTCCGTTTATACGGGACAATAAAATTTGGCATCCGATTATGGGTTGCACACCTGAATTTTTTGCTTCCAGTGCAAATTCCAGTGCACCGAAAAGATTGCCTGTATCCGTGACGGCAACCGCCGGCATATCCTCTTTTTTACACAAAGAGATTAGGTCAGGAATTTTTATCGCGCCCTCCAGTAAGGAATAGGCGGAATGAACTCGGAGATGGACAAAATCTGTATGGCTCATGCTCCTTAAGGATTCCATATACAGCCAAATGTGTCATTGGAAACAAAACAAGAACACACAAGATAAATGGGTTGATTTATCTAATTTCCACAAGATGAAGTGGATAACCCGTAATAAGTCTATGAAAACACGCACTTTTTATAATGAAGAACGAATCATCAACATTTATATATTAAGGTGAGGCTAATAAACCTAACGGTGTTACAAATAATGTCAGACAACCTGTAAAGTTCCGTCGTGTAATCGCACTTGGCGATCCATTGCACTAGCCAGCTCCATGTTGTGTGTTGCTATTAGTGCCGCCACACCGTAAGTAGCTACAGCCTGACTTAAAAACTTGTATACGCCGATGGCTGTCTTCTCATCTAAATTCCCTGTCGGCTCATCCGCTAACAACAATCCCGGCCGATTGGCAAACGCTCTTGCGATGGCTACGCGTTGCTGCTCCCCCCCGGACAATTCACCAGGGCGGTGCGTAGCTCTTCCTGCTAACCCAACCAATTCAAGTAAGGACAAAGCACGTTCGCGCGATACGGATTTTGGCTGTCCATCAATTAATTGGGGGACTACAATATTTTCCAAAGCACTGAACTCTGGTAAAAGATGATGAAATTGATAGACAAAACCAATTTCAGAACGACGCAAGGCAGTGCGTTCTTGATCGCTTAATTGATCACACGCTTGGCCACAAATATTTATATTGCCCTCAGTTGGCTTTTCTAATAGCCCAGCGATGTGTAAAAGCGTCGACTTTCCCGCACCGGATGGTCCTGTCAAAGCAACAATTTCTCCAGGCTGGATCATTAATGAGACGCCGCAAAGGACACGTAACCTGACCCTCCCTTGCGTGTAGATATGCTCCAAATTTTTGAGTTGAAGAGTAGCCTTGTCTACACCACCATCATTCATTGCGAAGAGCCTCCACAGGATCAAGTCGAGCGGCTCTCCATGCTGGATAAAGTGTTGCGGCAAAACTCAACACCAAAGCCATAGCAACAACAGCCGCGACCTCGGCTGCTTCAACCTTCGCTGGTAATTTAGACAGGAAATAAATTTCCGCAGCAAATAATTCCGATCCGGTTAATGTTTCGAGCCACCCTTTTATGGTATCGATGTTTAGTGAAAATGCGATCCCCAGAGCAAAACCCAAAATAGTTCCGATAACACCCACCGCTATACCGGAAAGCAAAAAGATGCGCAAAATCATCCCCCGCGTAGCCCCCATTGTGCGTAATATGGCTATATCTCGACCTTTATCTTTGACCATCATAATTAAGCCGGAAATTACATTAAATGCCGCAACGACAATGATTAGCGTAAGGATAAGAAACATTACGTTTCTTTCCACCTGAATTGCATTGAAAAAACTTGCATTGGCTCGTTGCCAGTCCACAACTTGAACAGGAACAATCGCAGCATTACTGATTTTAGATCGAACGTTGGCAGCATCCTCGGCATTCGCCAACATTACCTCTAAATTTGTCACTCGACCTAGGCCAACACGAAAGAACTTTTGCGCCGCTCGCAACGGAACAAACAAATAACTACTATCGTATTCGTACATACCAATTTCAAACAATCCGCGCACACGAAAGCTTTTAATTCGGGGTACAGACCCGAATGCGGTAGTTCTACTCTGAGGAGCAATCAACGTAATCTTACTTCCAATGAGCAGCCCATACGTTTGGGCAAAACGGCTGCCGATAAGAATGTCAGGCAAACTATCTTCTTTTTCCCCAAACCCAGAAATTTCACCTTGAATGATGTTTTGGGATAATGTCGGATGTCTCAATAAATCAGCACCACGGATACCTCTCACCAAAACACCCGCCGCCTGGCCACGGATAGTTGCCATGGCCTGCCCTTCAACTATCGGCGTCACTCGAACAACCTGATCTACATCACTCAATCGAGCCGCAATCGAGGTGAAGTCAGATAGGTTTTCATGGGTTGCAGAGGACACGCTGAGATGCCCGTTAAGCCCCAAAATTCGGTCCATTAATTCTGCCCGAAAACCGTTCATTACTGCCATAACGATAATTAGAGTAGCAACACCTAAACCTATACCAGCGAGTGAAAACCCGGCGATAACGGAGATGAATCCTTCCTTACGCCTAGCCCGCAGATAGCGCATGGCGACCATTCTCTCGAAAGGCGAGAAAATCATGCGATGCTACCGTTTCTTGTTCTATGGAATTGTGACACGAGACAATGCAGAATCGACTGACAGCTCTTCCCTGTCACCCGATTCCCTATTTTTCAGCTCTACAACACCAGTTTTTAAGCCTCGTGGACCAACAATTATCTGCCACGGCAAGCCGATGAGATCCATTTCGGCAAATTTTGCACCGGCCCTCTCTTCGCGGTCATCGTACAAGACATCTATACCGCCTGCGCAAAGCTTGTCGTATATAGTTTCGCAAGCCCTATCACACTCCAAATCACCCGTACGTAAATTAATAAGGCCAACTGAAAAAGGCGCGACATTTTCCGGCCAAATAATACCAGCATCATCGTGATGTGCTTCAATAATGGCGCCGACAAGGCGCGAGACCCCAATCCCATAAGACCCCATTTCCATCATTATGTCAGCCCCATCAGGTCCCGTTACCGTTGCGTTCATTGCACGAGCATACTTTGTTCCAAAATAAAAAATATGTCCGACTTCGATTCCCTTAGCCTGTAATAAATCATCCCCAATTGGTTCGGCAGTCTTAACGTCATGTTTTTCATCCGTCGCGGCGTATAGATTGGTCCATTGGTCGACTATAGGCTGGAGATCCCCTGCATAATCAATATCCGCCGCAAGAGCGTCGAATGTTAAAAAGTCTCTGTGGCAAAATACTTCACTTTCACCGGTATCCGCTAAGATAATGAATTCATGACTTAAGTCGCCCCCGATTGGCCCGGTATCTGCCTGCATGGGGATAGCCTGAAGACCCATCCGAGCAAAGGTTCTAAGGTAAGCGACAAACATGGCGTTGTAAGACCGGCGAGCTCCAGAGTAATTCAAATCAAAAGAATAACTATCTTTCATTAGAAATTCGCGTCCACGCATGACGCCAAATCGAGGACGAACCTCGTCCCGAAACTTCCACTGAATATGGTATAAGAGCTTAGGTAAATCGCGATAGCTGCGAACTGAGTTACGAAATATATCTGTAATCAATTCTTCATTGGTGGGACCATAAAGCATGTCACGATCATGCCGATCAACAATACGTAACATTTCCTTACCGTAATCGTCATACCTTCCACTTTCACGCCACAAATCTGCCGACTGAATAGTCGGCATCAAAAGCTCCTGGCACCCCGCAGCGTCCTGTTCTTCTCTAACTACATTTTCTACTTTCTTCAAAACGCGCAATCCAAGCGGTAACCACGAATATATTCCAGCACTTGCCTGACGGATCATACCTGCACGTAGCATCAGACGATGCGAGACAATTTGAGCCTCTGCAGGGTCTTCCTTCAATGTAGGCAGAAAAAAAATAGATCTGCGCATTTAATTTTTACTCCGTGTGTGGCGTCCACCAAACACAGATGATTAGGCTGTGCTGGCCCAGACTTTAGGCAAACGGGTATATCAAGGCAATAACCGGGTGGTTTTTGGCCGTGAGCATGGAGATGACAGCAGCAGTGTTCAGTGATCTCCTGTAGTCATCCAAGGCGGCTTCAACCTAACTATTTCTCGGTATACAGAACACTTTTCTTCATGGGCACCTGGTAGGTATCCGGCGCTCATCAAGAATTCACCCGTAATCTGTTCGCCAGTAAAATAAAACGTATTTTTGAAAAGCTTTACCCAGCTAATTTTGTCTAGAGGATGATGGGTGTCTAACCAGAACTGGAATGATCCGTGCTCCTGTTGAAGTTCCCGGATAGCCTTCGCGTTCTCAATTGCCGCGTTGACCTTTAGCCGGTTCCGGATAATGGCTGCATTCGACATTAAACGAATTCGATCTTTTTCTCCGTACTCAGATACCTTTGAAATTTCAAAATCATTAAATGCCTCCCGAAATGCTTCTCGTTTTTGCAAAACAGTAAGCCATGAAAGCCCCGCTTGATTAATTTCCAGGACCAACCTCTCAAACAAACTGTTATCGTTTTCGACTGGAAATCCATACTCAGTATCATGGTATGGCCCGTGAAACGGGTGCCCAGGCGCAAATTCGCAATACCCCGTCATGAGCGAATTAGCCTGATCGAAACGAGATTAATTCTGTAGTGATCATCCAGTACATTATTCCCCATAAAACGCTTGAAATAATGGTCGCTGCCAACACTTTGATCCAAAGATAGGTTTTAACAGGCGCACCCACCTCATGCCCTTTGTCGGGCGTCTCACCAACCTCGTGTGGTGGACGTACACCGAAAGGCAGCGACATGAAAAATACTAACCACCAGAATATTACATAAACTACGATACCAGATGTCCAGGTCAATTGTGATATGCCTCACACTCTAACGACGTGAACTTCTACCATGGGTCGCCGCCCTAACTCCTCCCGAAAGACGCGTCTAATTGCCCGGACTGTTGCAGCGATGACAACATCATCTATTTCCAAGTCAACAAGCGGCATAACCTCGATTGCTTCGATAATAGCTTCAATTGCAATTTCCCGAATTTCGTCACCGTCTACTAAACCATTAATCAAACCAGGAGCAGATAATTGGGGTTCCACATACAAAGATCCTTTGCCATCTAACACGATTGTTATCATAGCGACACCACCGAATACGATACGGCGGCGCGCACGTATGATTTCCCCATCAACCGGAATTAGCCGCTTGCCATGAACCGCAAGTCGCCCTGTACGAACTTGATCAATAACTTCGATAGGCCCGGGATACAATCGTAATAGGGAGCCATTTTCAGCTATGATTCCCGCGGGAATACCGCATTCCGTCGCAAAGTTGACATGTTCAGTGAGATGCCTATTTTCGCCATGTATAGGGATCAATGTAGGAGGTTTGACCCAATCGTAAAATAATTTCAATTCTTCTCGCGCAGGGTGGCCGGAAACATGAACAAAGTCATCGAGCTCTGTAATTATTTCCACCCCTAGCTTGGCTAGTTGATTCTGAACTCGTCCAATTGCACGTTCATTGCCGGGAATTTCTTTAGATGAAAAGATGACAGTATCACCTTTTTCAAACGTTAAATCGCGATGATCGCCTGAGGCTATTCGCGACAGTGCGGCCTGTGCTTCCCCCTGACTGCCGGTTACAAGCATTAAAATTTTATCTCGGGGCAGAAATTCAATTTCGTCTACGTTAAGAAATTCAGGACAATTCGTAAGATAGCCACAGGAACGAGCGACTTCGTTCATGCGCCACAATGACCGCCCCACCAAACCCACATGCCTACCATTCGCCTGTGCAGCGGTAATACAGCTTTGCATTCTGGCCACATTAGATGCGAAACAGGCAATGGCAACACGGTTGCTACAATGCCCAACGATTTTGATCAAACTTTCCCGAAGCGGACCTTCTGAGCCAGATCTCCCTTTTAAAAATACATTGGTGGAATCGCACATCATGGCAATTACACCCCTTTGGCCTATGCGCCTAAGTGCTGCTTCATCGGTGACGGGACCCAAAATTGGATTGTCATCCAATTTCCAATCCGTCGCATGTAAAATTGAACCAACCGGTGTATTAATTACCAACGCCTGTGTTTCGGGGATAGAATGAGCCAGAGAAATTAATTCTATATCAAATGGACCAATTTCAATGCCACCCGAACAGGGCACTTCCCGAATTGGAATTCGCCCCTCAAGCCCCACTTCGGGCAATTTTCGCTGCAGAAAGCCGCTAGCAAAGGGGGTAGCGTAAACAGGACACCCAATTTGATCCCAAAGATATGGTATGGCACCCAAGTGATCTTCGTGCGCGTGAGTCAACACGATTGCCAATAAATTGTCGCC
>CAYZMI010000114.1:0-6311 GCA_964479475.1 uncultured Rhodospirillaceae bacterium
TTTCCGTAATCTGCCATAGTTTCAACGCCAAACAAAACATGACCATCCGCTGCATATGCGTGACCGGTAGCGATTAGCTTTTCAATCAACACAATCATCTGCGGAATGTGATCAGTGGCGCGGGGTTCTACATCAGGCGGTAGTGCACCAATCGATGCCATATCTGCACGGTATGTATCAGCAAATCGTTTGGTGATTACATCGATAGGTTCGCTGTTCTCCTTTGACGCAGCAATGATTTTGTCATCCACATCTGTAATATTGCGCACGTAGGTGACCTGCGGATAAAGACGCTTGAGCAAACGATAGAGCACATCAAACACAACGACGGGCCGCGCGTTGCCTATATGTGCGTAGTCATAAACAGTGGGACCACACACATACAATTTTACATGGTTAGGGTCCAGCGGTTCAAATGCTTCCTTTTTTCTTGTAAGCGTATTAGTGAGGGAGAGCCCCATCGTCAGCTTTCCTTAAATGCATCCGTGATCGGATATCGCCGGTCGCGACCGAAGGACCTCTGGGTGATTTTGACACCGGGTGGCGCTTGGCGGCGCTTATATTCCGCAATAAGCAACATACGCCAGACGCGTTCAACCAGCGTTCGGTCATGCCCCGCCTGAGCCGTCGCCACAGTACCCATATCTTTCTCCACTAGGCAGGCGAGAATAGCATCGAGCTTGTCATAGGGAGGAAGTGTATCCTGATCGGTCTGATCTGGTTTAAGTTCAGCTGACGGCGGCTTAGTAATAATGCGTTCGGGGATCACCTCACCAGCCGGCCCCATGGCATTGAATGGCACATTCGAATTGCGCCATCGAGACAATTCGAAGACGTTTGTCTTGTATACATCTTTAAGAACGGAAAACCCGCCGCACATATCACCATATAGTGTCGCATAGCCTACAGACATTTCGGATTTATTCCCGGTCGACACAACCATGGCGCCGGTTTTGTTAGAAAGAGCCATCAGAATGAGACCACGCGAGCGCGCCTGAATGTTCTCCTCGGTAGTGTCGGGCGGTAGGCCTTCGAAGGTCGGGGCCATCATAGTACCAAATGCATCCATGGCAGCCTTAATATTAATTTGATCTAACCGGCAGCCCATGGCTTTCGCCGCTGCGGATGCATCTTCAAGGCTTTCACTAGAGGTATAGGGTGACGGCATCATCACACAGTGGACACCGTCAGGCCCCAGCGCATCCACCGCAACGGCGGCGGTTAACGCCGAGTCAATTCCTCCAGAAAGACCGATCAAAACACCCGGAAACCGGTTCTTTTTCACATAATCCCTCAACCCCAAAATCATGGCGGAATATATGCTCGCTAGACTGTCCTCAGGCGCCGCGCAATTGGTTTGATCACAGGACCAACCATCGACGCTACACTGCCACTTCGTTGCAATAATAGACTCGACCCAGTCAGGGCATCGAGCGCGCAATTTTCGGTCTGCATTTAGTACGAAGGAACCACCATCAAATACCAGCTCATCTTGTCCACCAATTTGATTTACATAAATAAGCGGCAATTTGGCCTCGCCGACCCGCGCAACAGCAAGATTGAGCCTTTCATCCCATTTATCGAGTGAATAAGGAGAACCATTGAGGACTACCAGGATTTCTGCTCCCGATTCGTCTAGACACTCAGTTACGTCGGGTGTCCACATGTCCTCGCACACCATTACACCAAGCCGTACATCGCGAAAATTGATCGGCCCCGGCAGGGGTCCAGCGGCAAAGACGCGTTTCTCGTCGAATACGCCATAGTTAGGAAGATCGTGCTTTAACCGAACCGCTTGAACTTTTCCCTGATCTATTAATATCGCTGCATTGAATACTTCACTTTTTTCGCGCCAAAAGGCCCCAATGAGCATTCCAGGACCATCATCGTTTGTCTCAGCAGCAAGTTCGTCGACCGCAGCTACCACCGCATCCTGAAACGATGACCTAATCACCAAATCTTCGGGCGGATAACCGGGCAAAACTAATTCACTGGCAACCATTAGATCCGCACCCAACTCTGCTGCAGTCACCCGCGCTTCACGTAATTTTCGTGTGTTGCCGACAATGTCGCCAACAGTCGGATTGAGTTGCGCCAATGCTATGGTAAGAGTGTCAGTCATAAATTTTACAAAACAAATTAAAAGGAATGTACTTGGTACCCGGCAGCTAGCACGGAACCATAGGCAGGATCAATTGGACGAATTAGCCGATTGCAGAAATTTTTGCGGTTCTAATTCTTGATTGCCGGTCTTCCTTAAGCATTTCTGCGATCAGGAATGCGAGTTCAAGCGATTGATCGGCATTAAGACGCGGATCACAATGGGTGTGATATCGATCCGCGAGGCCTTCTTCGGTAATCTCCTGCGCACCACCTACGCATTCAGTCACGTTTTTCCCGGTTAGTTCGAGGTGAATACCACCGAGATAGGTCCCCTCCGCCCTGTGCACTGAAAAACAGCGTTCCACTTCCTGCCGGACGTGATTAAAGGAGCGGGTTTTATACCCTGTAGCCGATGTCGTGGTGTTGGCATGCATCGGATCGCACGACCAAACCACAGCCCTACCCTCTCGCTCAACGGCTCGGATTAGGGGGGGTAAATTCTCTTCAACCGCTTCATGGCCCATTCGAGTAATTACTGTCAATCGACCCGGAATATTGTCAGGGTTCAAGGTATCAATAACTCGCAAAAATTCATCGGGAGTTTGAGATGGCCCGGCCTTGCAGCCTAATGGATTGGAAACACCACGTAGAAATTCGATATGTGCTTCGTCAGGATCACGTGTCCGATCACCAATCCAAAGCATATGCGCGGACGTGTCGTACCAATCGCCGGTGGTACTATCAATCCGCGTCATAGCCTGCTCGAAGCCTGGTAAAAGTGATTCGTGGGACGTGTAGAATTCCGTTTCCCGAATTTGATGTGAAGTTTGGGAGTTCATGCCACAAGCTGACATAAACGCCAAAGCTTCATTGATTTGTTCTGCAAGGTCTTTATAGCGTTCGCCTGCCGGGCTTTGTTCAACAAAACTCAGGTTCCAGCGATGAACCTGATGGAGATCGGCATATCCACCCTGGGCAAATGCACGCAGCAGGTTGAGAGTTGCGGCCGATTGGTTATAGGCTTGCACCATCCGCTGGGGATCGGGGATCCGTGCTTCTTCGGTAAATTCAATTCCATTAACAGAATCTCCCCGATAACTGGGCAATTCCACGCCTTCCTGAACCTCCGTAGGTGCGCTCCGGGGTTTAGCAAACTGACCGGCGAGGCGCCCCACTTTCACGACCGGACAGCTCGCGGCAAAAGTCATCACAATAGACATCTGCAAAAGCACACGGAATGTGTCACGAATATTATCTGGATGAAACTCGGCAAAGCTCTCCGCACAGTCCCCGCCCTGAAGCAAAAATGCGCGCCGCTCTGCTACGTCAGCAAGCGCTTCCCTTAGACGCCGCGCTTCACCCGCAAAAACCAACGGCGGGTATGAACGTAACTGTTCTTCCACCTTTCCGAGCGCATGAGCATCCGGATAAACCGGCACCTGCTTGATATTTTTGCCGCGCCAACTATCAGGCGACCATTTCAAAGCCATTTTTGACCCCCCAATTTAGGATCCTCAATAATTTCTGCCCTATTTGGCAATTGTCTATCACAAACCAAATAGGCAATTCGCGAACATCGGCGCGTTTAAACTTTGTACGCACCGCTAACCATCTCTCAAGATGGCGAACTAAATGTTCGCGGAAAGCATCGCTATACGCCCTTTATTGCCATTTTGCCAGCTAAACCAGATATATTTGTATCGGAAAATTTAGGTTATCTGTGGGCACTTATAGACATTGCCCAGATCCGCCATTGGCAATTAGCATGAGCAATTGGTACCCTTACATTGATTACAGCGAAGTTTTAAAAATAATTTTGGCAAAATAGAGGGAGAAACCCGATGAAAAAGCAATTCGGCTTAATAGCCGGCTTTGGGTTAGCAATCAGCGCCAGCGCTATGGCGATATCGCCGGCAGTGGCAAAAACGCCAGCGGAGTTTTATAAAGACAACGTCATCGTCACGATTTTGGGTGCCGGACCCGGTGGCGGATATGATCTTTATTCACGCACCGTAATGAAGCATCTAGTTAAGCATATTCCGGGTAAACCCAAATATATCCTTCAGTTCATGCCCGGTGCAGGGGGGATCAAGGCGGCAGCCTACGTGTATAATGTTGCACCAAAGAACGGATCACGCTTAGCCAAACTATCAAACATGCTACCCGTGTTCCAACTCCTACGTGGCGGCGTTAAGTACGACGTATCCAAGCTCAACTATATCGGTCGCGCGGCATCCATGCAGTATGTCACTATGGTATGGCATACAACCGGTATCAAAAGCCTCGAGGATTTAGCCAAAGCTAAGAAGCCAGTCATCTTCGGCTCTACGGGGCTTAGCCAGTCGAATTATATCGTGCCGGCGGTCATGCAAAAACTGCTTGGCCTCAACGTCAAAGTGATCAGCGGTTATGTAGGAACCGCGTCAATTAATAAAGCCCTTGAGCAGGGCGAGGTCACTGGACGGGCCGGCGCATGGTCAAGCTGGATCTCGCGCGCTGGACATCTGATCAAGGCCGGAAAAGTGGTAGCGATTTCGCAGTCTGGACTCGAGAAAGCAACCGATATTAAAAATGGCTATGGTCAACCAACGCCTCTACTGCTCGACTTGGCCAAGAATGACGATGAGCGGGCAATATTGAAACTGCTTGCTTCGGATGCCGCCATCGGACGGAACTTCTCGGTACCGCCAGGGGTGCCGAAAGACCGAGTGAAAGCACTTTGCCGTGCCTTTGACGCAACTATGAAGGATCCGGCTTTCCTCACCGATGCGAAGAACCGCAAGCTCCTAGTCGAACCAAAGACCTGCGAATGGGTGCAAGAAACAGCAAAGGCCATCGTTGCGACGCCCAAACCATTGGTCGCCCGAACGAAAACATTGCTGGGCTGGAAGTAACCGCTAATCGCGAATGAATGAGAGAGAAACAATGGTAAGAAATCTGTTCAAATCAATCGCCGCTTTGGCCGTGATTGCGGTCATTACCGGCATCGGACAACCCACGCAAACCGTATCGGCCGCCGATATGGAACTAGTGATTGGAACCGGCAACACTAAAGGTAAGCTTTTTGCCGCAGGTGTAGCAATTTCCATGGCCTCTGTTCTCCAAGGTAAAGGGGTCAAGGTATACAATTACGGAACCAAGGGTGGTAAAGATAACATCAAACGAATTTCGAAAAAGAAACGCGCGATCAATTTTGGTTTGGTCACTGCAAAGGACTTGACCAAGGCTAAGAAAAAACAGATCAAAGCTTTCAGCGGATTAATGGCACTTGGCAAAGCCAAAGGTCAAACCGTGCTACTAATTGTCCGCAACAAATCTCCCAAAAAGGTCTCTAAAGAAGCCTACGCGGCCGCGGTAGCTGAAGTTGTTCGGGTACTTAAATCCTCCCAAACAACCAAGATGGTCACAGAACAGTGGTCCGGGTACGCCCCTTCTTCGGCTGCCGGCGATTTCAAAGCCGCAGGCGTGAAGTTACATAAAGCTGCGATCATGTAGATTGTTTACTTTTGAAGATAAAAGCCGCCGGGCTACCTCGGCGGCTTTTATTTTATGTATATTAGGATCAAAATTTAAGAAACCGCCTCGCGCATGGTAACAAATTCTTCCGCTGATGTCGGATGAATTCCGATTGTCGCATCGAATTGTGCTTTAGTAGCGCCTGCCTTAAGGGCAACCCCCATTCCTTGAATTAATTCCCCTGATTCAGGTCCAACCATATGGCATCCGACGACACGATCAGTTTCGTTGTCTACTATAAGCTTCATGAGTGTTTGTTCGTCACGACCGGTAAGAGTGTGTTTCAACGGTTTAAATGTGGATCGGTAAATACTCACGCCGCCGTATTGATCTCGTGCTTCCTCTTCCGTCAGGCCCACAGTACCAATGCTGGGATGACTAAATACCGCAGTTGGGATATCAGCGTAATCCATGCGCTGATGTTTTCCATCGAACAAATTTGCAGACAACACCATAGCTTCTGCAATGGCAACTGGGGTTAATTGATACCGATCGATGACGTCGCCAAGCGCAAAAATATTATCTACACTGGACTTGAATTGATCGTCGACAACGATGGAACCGTCAGACCTCATTTCAACACCGATTTGTTCAAGGCCGATATTGCGCGTGTTCGGTTGACGGCCAGTTGCATACATTACGGCATCCGCCTCTATGGTAACCCCGTCCTCTAACGTTGCTAAAAGTGTGTC
>CAYZMI010000115.1:0-3539 GCA_964479475.1 uncultured Rhodospirillaceae bacterium
TCGTTACGGGTTCTAGCTCGGTGACGGGTATTGGTGCTGAAACGGCGCAGGCTTTGGCTGCTAAAGGCTGCAATGTCGTCATTAATTATGTCACAAATTTTGAGGGTGCTGAAGAAACTGCAGCTGCTTGCGCAAAACATGGTGTCAATACGATGACCGTAAGGGGCGATGTCTCACGGGATGAGGATTGTCGGTTGTTGGTTAGCGAGGTTCTCAAACGCTGGGGTCAACTTGATATTTTGGTAAATAATGCGGCAACAACAAAGCCGATTCCGCAGGGAGATCTCGAGACGCTTACAGGTGAAGAATTCCATCGTATATACGATGTAAATGTTGTGGGAACATTTCAGATGACCCGAGCTGCTTCATCTGCACTTAAGGAAACCGGAAATGGCTCAGTAGTAAACATTTCTTCCATTGGTGCTTGGCGGGGCAATGGTAGCTCAATGGCATATTCTGCATCTAAAGGAGCCCTTAATACTTTGACCATTTCTTTAGCGCGGGTCTTGGCACCAGAAGTGCGTGTAAATGCAATTTGCCCCGGAGGATTGCTCGGTAATTGGACACGAAAAATAATGTCGGAAGAGGCATACCAACGCCGCGTACAGCAAGCTGAAACGGATTTTCCGCTGAAAAAAGCGGTATGGCCACAGGATGTAGCGAGATTAGCGGTATGGCTTTGTGAGGACGCCAGCGTAATGACGGGTGAGGCGTTTAGAATGGATTCAGGCCAGCATCTTGGTTGAATATAAGTTTACTCTCCTCATATGACTACTGCCGTTGCCGCAAAGATTAATGAGCGAAACTGGGTCGTCGGCTTAATCAGTGCTGGTCATTTTTTTAGCCATTTCGTGATGCTGGCGGTCCCACCCTTATATTATGGGATGAAAGTTGACTTAGGTATTAGCAACCTGGCATTTGGTGGCATCGTCTCGATTATGGCGACTACAACTGCGGTTGGCCAAATCCCTATGGGGTTTTTGGTGGATCGTATTGGAGGAAGATTAGTATTGCTACTTGGCATTGGCTTGATGAGCGTAAGTTTGATTGCCGTCGTAGCATTTTCATCCTATTGGGCTCTATTTATAATTTTTGCACTTGCGGGTTTGGGAAACAGCGTTTTTCATCCTGCTGATTTCGCGATATTGGCCACGCGACTGGATGATAATATTCATGGCAGAGCCTTTAGCATTCATTCATTTATGGGCTATCTGGGTTGGGCTGGTGCAGCGCTAATTATGATACCGCTTGCTGGACTTGTCGGCTGGCGTTTGGCAATCGTTTGTGTCGGATTGGCGGGAATTATAATTTTAATACTGATGATAATCCAAGCTTCGCATCTCGATGACCGAACCGTTCTTCAGGAAAAAATTAAAGATCAACATCAGAGAAAAAGGGGACTGAGAGCGGGTATTGATTTGATTATTTCAATGCCAATGGTGATGATGTTTCTTTTCTATGCCATGTCCGCTACAGCTACGTCGGGCATTATGTCATTTTCAATTCCAGCCAATGTTTCTCTGCATGGTATCGAAAAGAATGTAGCGAGTTTCGCGTTAACAGCCCATTTGGTAGCTGGTGCCGTTGGTGTACTTGTTGGTGGTTGGTTAGCTGATTTTACTAATCGTCACAATCTAGTAGCTTCTATTTCAATTGTTATGATGGGCGTTTTCGTAATATTGTTAGCATTCGATTTGGCCTCCTTCTTCGTAATTGTGGCGATGATATTAGCCGGTGTATTTTACGGCATTAGCGCCCCTTCGCGTGATATCCTGATTAAGAAGGCCAGCCCGACGGGAGGTGCAGGGGTAGCGTTTGGTTTCACCTCCTCTGGTATGAGTGTCGGAAATGTCACAGGTCCTCTAATTTGCGGTTGGATCATGGATGGGGGAAGGCCTGAGACCATCTTTACTTTACTCGCGGCCATTCTTCTTGTGTCAGTGGTTACCGTGGTGTTAACGCGACCTCGATAAGAACTGAGCCAATAAAATACATTGCATATTTTTTGCGTAATTCACCAACTCGGGTATAAGTTAAAAAACATCTTTTTTACTGGAGTCAAGAAATGCCCAATGACGTTGCAATATATGAAAAACAGGGTCTTGGTGCGCGGATGGGGTTTGGTAAGAAGCCCGCGCTCTTGATCATTGATTTTACAAACGGCTTCAACAATCCAGATGAATTTGGTGGTGGGAATATTCAAGACGCCATCGACAATACGGAAAAACTTTTAGCAATCGCACGTCATCTTGAATTACCGATCGTGTATACGTCACATGTCTATGCTGAAGATGGCAGCGAAGACGGTTTATTCAATTTAAAGATGCCAACATTGAGAGAAGGACTTGCCCGGGGAAGTGAGTCTACAAAAGTAGTTAACCAGCTCGAACCAAGAGGAGGTGAACGGGTTATTGAAAAACACTATCCGTCTGGCTTTTTTATGACCGATCTAGCGAGTTGGTTGTCGATTAATGAAGTCGATACTGCGATCGTGACTGGTTGCACGACATCCGGCTGTGTTCGTGCGACAGTTGTAGATGCAATGGGCAGCGGTTTCCGCCCGATGGTGCCACGCGAATGCGTTGGTGATAGGGCGGAAGGGCCGCATGAGGCCAATTTGTTTGATATTGATCAAAAATACGGTGATGTAATGTCACTGGAAGAAGTAATAGAAGAATTGGAAGCACTTTTTCCGGGGCAAGCCACAAAGGTAGTAGAGTAAGGGATAAAACTATGGTCGATTCACTTGGGTGGCGAAAACTTTTCGCCGTTGTGGCACCGTCCACGAACACCTCGGTGCAGCCGGAATTTGATGATATGCGCCCCCGCGGTGTGACCAATCATTTCTCTCGTGTTTGGATACCGGATGATCCGGTTGAAAGCGATGACGATTTTAATAAGTTGATGGAGAACATCCGACGTGAATTGGACAATGCGGTTGAGCGGGTGCTTACCTGTCGCCCCGATTATTTGGTAATGGGTATGTCGTCGGAAACATTCTGGGGAGGGCTGAAAACTAGTATCGAAATGAAAAAGCGTATGGAGGAAATTTCAGGTCTTAGGGTAGCGATGGGATCTGATGCGTGCCAAGCTGCGCTTAAATGTTATGGAGATATTAAACGTATCGCGGTTATCACGCCATACTGGCCAGTGGGGGATAAAAACGTACATCAGTTCTTTACGGATTGTGGATTTGAGATAGTGCGAATGAAGGGTCTTAAATGTAAAAGCCCGGTATTAATTGCACATGTTCCTGAGGATGAGTTAGCTGACGCCATTCTCGAGATTGATGGCGACGACGTTGAGGCGGTTGTACAAGTTGGTACGAACCTGGCAATGGCCAGGCTGGCCGGACAAGCGGAAAAGTTTCTGAAAAAACCAGTTCTAGCAATTAATACAGCGACATATTGGTACGCGTTGAGAGACAATGGTATCGACGATGTAGTGCAGGGATTTGGCTCTTTGATGACTGATTTTCGCGAACTCCCTAAAAACTATTTGTCTGTGCCATCGGCAGCGGAATAAAGACTTATTAATCT
>CAYZMI010000115.1:3639-6264 GCA_964479475.1 uncultured Rhodospirillaceae bacterium
TTCGTGTTAAATAACGCAGGCGAGCTAAAAGCAACATCAATATACTGCTAATACCTGTCATCATTAGTATTGGAGCAACGAAGCTACCAGTTGCGTCTGCGAGTACACCAATACTCATTGGGCCTAATGCACCTCCAATTTCTCCGGCGGAAAAATACAATCCGCTAGCAGCGCCGACAAATTTGGAATTGCCATCATCTAAGTCCATAAGGATAAGTATAGCGATCGCGGTCATGGCACTACGACAAAGCCCTTGGAGAATAAGGCCGAACCCGAGCCATGGCATTGATCCAGTCAAAATTAACAAAGTGGTGGTTCCGGCGGCTGCCATGATGGCTCCCAGTACAACAAATCTCCATCTTGGTGTAGCCAGTCTTGGTATTATTAGGGCACCAATTAGGCCAACTGCGGTGGGAAGCGACGCCCAATAACCTGCTTCTACGGCTCCCATGCCATAACTTTGTAGAATTGTTGGCATCCAATTATTGAGACCATGGTTGAAGAACAGAATAAAGACCGCCATTACGAGGATAATGCGAACGATTGGATTTTTGATGAGTTCTGCGAATACTCTTAAAAATGGTGGTTTTTCTTCGGCAGCCAACCTCATTTCCATGTTGCGGCTTGCCGGATGAGAGGCGATTAGAGCCCATGTTATGCCCGCACAGAATACAAACAATGCATAAGCCATCATGACCATACGCCAGTTTTGTCCTAACAATGGCATAAAAACGCTATTAGTAAGCGCTAAGGCGACGATACCACCCAGCGCATTACCTGTGTAATAGATCCCAATCGCTAGGCCACGATTTTTACCGGTGAACCATAGGCTGATGACTTTGGGGGCGCCCGCAGAAACTAGTGGTCCACCAATGCCAAACACCACGATTGACAAAAACAGTTCGATATAGCTCGTTGACATCCCGCGTAGTGCCGCAGAGAGTGCAATGACTACAATCGAAAGAAAAAGCATACGACGCGGTCCATAACGATCCAATAGAGCGCCGCACGGTGCGGATGAGGCTATGTAAATTAATGGCCAAGCGCCGAGTACGGTGCCCATGGTTGCATGGCCGATGTTTAAATCATTTTCAATGATTTGTACCAGCGGTGCAATCGATGCGACCGTCATGCCGAATGAAAAATAGAGCAGCCACACACCGGTCAACATCATCCATCGATATCGGTGGGGCGGGCTGTCGTGTGTTAGTGAATCCGAAGCGGTGATATTTACCGCCATTTGGATCCTTTGTTTAAATTTTGTTTGAGAATGGATGTTAAATTAGGAATTAGATTGTCCTTTTAGGACCGCCTATGCGCGGCAAGTGCTTCTGGTGTATCCAGATCAGCTAAAACAGCGTTGTCATCCATGGACACTTCGACGAGCATATCTTCGTTAGCCCCAATTAAATGCCGTGCGCCGACGTCACCTGATACATCTGTTATTTGAGTGATAAATCTTCGGTGCCATAAAACAGGATTTCCTCTTTTACCGTTAAATATGGGAACACAGATTGCTTGACCGGTATCCGGTGAAAATGAACCGATGAGGCGATTAAGGTGATTAGCCGTTATGCCTGGCATGTCCCCAAGGCAGATTAAAACGCCTTCCGCATCGGAACTAATTTGAGTCAAACCCGTTCTTAGGGAGGAGCTAAGCCCATCTGCAAATTCCGGGTTATGGACGAATTTTACTTTGCGGCTCTCAAGGGCTTTCTGGATTTTGTCGGCTTCATGTCCAGTAACCACGATTACTTGGGAAGCGGAGGAAGCCAGCGCTGCATCTACTCCATGTGCCAACATGGGTTTGCCCTCTATATCTGCTAGAAGTTTGTTAAGGGCACCCATGCGTCGCGACTGACCGGCTGCGAGTACTACCACTGAAATTTTATTGTCTTCAGGTATTGTTTTAGGTGGCTTTTCAGTAATTCCTATACGGGCACGTGGCATCGGACGTCCCGGTATTTCTTTGAGTAATCCGCCAACACCCATTCGCATGAGATCATTGCTATTGACTGGTATATCGCAAGCCATTCGATTCAACACCCAGTCGAAACCATGTAGGCGGGGAGAACGGGCAGAACCAGGTAATCCTAAAACCTGCATATTACCCACTCGCGCAAGCATCATTAAGTTGCCGGGGTCAACAGGTATGCCAAAATGAATTATACTTCCACCACACTTTTCGATGGCGGTAGGTATGACGTCTTGCCGATCCGCGATCGCTGATGCGCCTAAAGCTAACGCTATATCGCAATTTAGTTCTTGAAGAGCATTTAGAGCATTTGAGATATCGTCGACTGTATGTTGGGTGCGAATATCTTTCACAAATTCACTCCCTAAAGACTGAACTCGTGAACGGGTTACCGTTGTAGCCTTGTCAAATATTTGTTTTCGAAATTTTGGGAACGAGCTTTGAATTAACCCAATTCGCTTTACTTTAAATGGTGCGACATTGACTGGTGGTGGTCCATTTCTTGATGTATTTTCACACGCCTCAATCGATTTATTCGATGCACCAAATGTAATTATTTTAGCAGTAGCAACAATGTCGCCGACATCAACAGGGGTATATGGAAGAATTGTGGCGAGTGTTACTGTTTCATCGACAAGGTTGAGATTGTC
>CAYZMI010000116.1:0-6182 GCA_964479475.1 uncultured Rhodospirillaceae bacterium
GGTATTCTCAGTAAATACGTTACAAATTCTTTAGATACAGTGATTAGGAGGACTGTATGGGTAACATGACGCCTGTGATTGTCGGAGCCATAGTGGTCGGCGGAGCTGCTGTCGCTCTTTATAACCTGCTAGACACTAAAGACGACCCTATTCACGCAACTAAGGCTCAGAGTGCTGTAGTCTCACCGCTGGTCGCGGCCAATTCAACTAGTGCACCAGAGCCCGATGCCCAATTATCCAAAGTGGAAATTCGTAAAAACGAACCATTTTTAGGTAAAGGTGATGCACCGGTTACCATCATCGAATACGCATCTATGACATGTCCTCACTGCGCCGAGTTCCATAACCAGGTCATGCCGATAATCAAATCTGAATTTGTCGACAAAGGCATCGTCCGTTTGGTCTATCGTGATTTTCCGCTAGATAGATTGGCACTAGCTGCCGCGGTTATCGCACGTTGTGCCGGGGATCACCGGTATTTTCCTTTTGTAAATGCGCTGTATGCAGCCCAGGATAAATGGGCACGTGACAGCGACCCGATGGCAGCATTGTCCCGTGTAGCACTACTAGGCGGCATGTCGCAGGCACAATTCGATGCGTGTTTAAAAAAAGATGAGATGGCCAAAGAGGTCCTCGACCAACAACTAGAAGCGGACAAATCCTACGGCCTGCGTTCCACACCGACTATTATCGTCAACGGCGATCTTTATAGCGGTGGTTTAACAGTTGACCAACTCAGAGCGGTGATAAATTCCAAGCTAAAATAGTCGTGATTCGAAATAGGACGTGGTTAAATCCATGGCGTTAAGGGATTTAGGTACGTGCAATTTTCAAGATTACGCCTGACTGGCTTCAAGTCGTTCGTCGATGCTACCGAACTATGGGTTGAACCTGGTCTGACCGGCATCGTAGGCCCCAACGGCTGCGGTAAATCCAACCTGGTCGAGGCCATGCGCTGGGTTATGGGCGAAACGTCGGCTAAGCAAATGCGTGGTGGTGGCATGGAAGACGTCATCTTCGGTGGCACAGACGCCCGGCCAGCCCGCAACATCGCTGAGGTATCCCTGGTGCTCGACAACGCTGATCGCAGTGCGCCGTCGGGGTTCAATGATCGCGACGAAATTGATGTAAGTCGACGAATTGAGCGAGGTGAGGGATCGATTTACCGTGTCAATGGCGGTGATGTCCGGGCTCGCGACGTCCAAACCCTATTCGCCGATGCCGCGTCGGGCGCCCGGTCAACCGCGCTGGTCAGTCAGGGTCGAGTTGGAGAGATTATCAGTGCTAAACCCACCGACCGGCGGCACCTATTAGAGGAAGCCGCCGGGATCACTGGTCTGCATTCACGCCGCCATGAGGCGGAACTACGTTTACGTGCAGCGGACGCTAATCTTGAGCGTCTCGATGACATACTTGGAGCGTTTGAGGAACAGCTCAAGGCTCTCAAAAAACAGGCGCGCCAAACAACGCGTTATCGTAACTTGAGTGATCATATCCGGCGTGCTGAGGCTATTGCTTTACATCATCAATGGAAGGAAGCAACGAGCGAGCACGACGCGGCCAAAAAAACGTTCGACACGGCGGAAGCGGATGTCGCTAAACTGACCATTGAGGTCGCCAAAGCCTCAACCCGGGAAGCCGAATTGGCTACAAAAATTCCATCGCTACGGGAAGCAGAAACGCATAAAGCAGCAAAACTTCAGCGTCTTCTGCTGGCGCGCGACGGCCTAGAGCAGGAAGAACTGCGGATTGAAGCTGAACGCCAGGACATCGAGAGTCGCATCGTCCAGGTCAATGGCGATTTGGAGCGAGAAACTGCCTTGAAGGAGGATGCGGAAACCGCCCTCGGCTTGCTCGATGATGAAATTACAGACCTAACTAATGCCCAAACAAGCGAGAAAGAAAAAATATTTACCGCAAAGGAACAACAGGTCTCTGCCAGTAGCAACGTTGTACGTTTAGAACAAGAAGTCACACGATTGACTGAAGCTGTCGCGTCTGACGAAACTCGTCGAGCGGCACTAAAACGACAAATAGCCGATTGCGAAGTCCGCCGATCTCGTATAGCACAACGCCTCGAAGAAGCTGCTCGAGAGCGCAAGGCCGCTGAGGATACATTGGCTGACGCGGGTGCTGGCGATGAATTCTCACTACGACAAAACGATTTGCGCGCAACGCTTAACGAAGAACGCGACCGCTTCGACGAGTTGGAAAAAACCCGCATCGCAGTAATACTTGAAGAAACGCAAGCGCGATCTGCACTACAAGAGGCAGAGGCTCGCCTCGCTCAACTGCAAGCGGAAGAAGGAGCACTTCGCTCATTATTGTCAATTAGCGATCCAGATTTATGGCCGCCAATGATGGATGAGCTTACCGTACAGCCTGGCTACGAAGTAGCATTATCCGCTGCACTTGGTGCGGATTTAGATGCACCAACCGACGAGGCAGCGCCAGTGCATTGGCGCACCCTGCCCACATTAGAAACACCCATCCCCTTACCGAAGGGGACGCGGCCTTTGTCTAGCGTGATCAATGCCCCACCCGTACTATCCCGTCGGCTGTCACAAATAGGGCTAGTGGAAGACAACAACACCGCCGAGACATTAGCCGCCCAACTTGCCCAGGGACAACGTCTGGTGAGCCGCGATGGCAACCTGTGGCGTTGGGATGGATATACGTCGCTGGGAGGAGAGACCGACGCGGCAGAGACCCGCCTCACACAACGTAACAGGTTGCGCGAACTCAGTGCTGAATGTGACCACGCCGCAAGTCTGCTGCATGACGAAAAGGTCCGATTTGATACTGTGCACCGAGAGGCAGAACAGTCAGCAGAGCAGGAACGTCTCGCCCGTATCTCCGTTCGCACCGCAGATACGGCCTTTCAGGAGGCACGAGATACAGAATCTGCCCTCAATACCAAATTCGCGGAAGCAAAATCACGTATCAGTGCATTGGACGATTCCGGCGAAGCGCTGCGAGCTGATGAAGCAGAAACAGCTGCATTGATACGCAACAACTCGGATGAACTAATCGGACTCGATTCTATCGATGCTAAGCGCGAAACTGTCACCAAATTGCGCGCGGAATTAGCGGAGGCCCGAGTATACGCAACCGATCGCCAGAACGCCCATGATATTCTGGTGCGCGAAGCGGGGTCACGCCGCCAGCGTCTTGCAGATATTGATCAAGAACTTAACTCCTGGCGTCGTCGAACCGAAAATGCTGCGCAACAAATCGATGCCCTGATGGAACGACAAGTTACGGCTGAACAAACGCTTGGAAAGCTGACAATTCGACCGACAGAAATTGCAGCCCAGCGAGAAGTCTTATTCGAAAATATTGGGCAAGCAGAGAAATCGCGCAACATTTCTGCGGATGAATTGGCGAAGGCAGAGGTGCAACTCTCTGAGATGGGGCGTGCATTAAAGGGTGTAGAAGCACATCTCTCACATGCGCGTGAAGAAAGGGTCCGCTGCGAGTCCAGTATAGAACAAATTAAACAAACCATGTCGGTAATAGTCGAGAGGGCACATGAGCGAGTGTCTTGTCACCCCAGTGAAGCCCTAGCAACGGTCAGTGTAGAGGACAATGAAAAACTACCCGATCGATTGACAATTGAAGCGAGAGTGGGACGGCTTATTCGCGAACGTGAAAATATGGGCCCAGTTAATCTTCGGGCGGACATAGAAGCCGCCGAACTGGACGAACGCATCGCCACGATGCTATCGGAGCGGGAGGATTTGATATCTGCAATCGCGCGGCTGCGACAAGGCATAGGCAATTTGAACCGCGAAGGACGAGTTCGCCTGTTAGCAGCGTTCAAAGAGGTAGATACACATTTTCGCACACTTTTCACTCGCCTGTTCGGCGGCGGCAAGGCGCATCTAGCTCTTACTGAGGCCGAAGACCCATTGGAGGCGGGGCTCGAGATCATGGCCAGTCCGCCGGGTAAAAAACTGCAAACTATGTCATTATTGTCTGGTGGAGAACAAGCTCTCACGGCGCTGGCGCTTCTGTTTGGCGTCTTTTTAACTAATCCTGCCCCCATTTGTGTCCTAGATGAGGTCGATGCACCGTTGGATGATGCCAACGTAGAACGATTTTGCCAACTGATCACAGAAATCGCCGAAAAAACCAGCACCCGCTTTCTGATCGTCACCCATCATCGGCTAACGATGGCACGCGTCGACAGGCTGTTCGGTGTCACTATGGGTGAGCGCGGCGTGTCACAATTGGTGTCGGTTGACCTGCAGGCCGCAGAGCGCTTAAGCGATACAGCTTAATACGGATATAACTCAATTTTTCTGGATATATTTCAGTACCTTAGACCAGTCCTTTTGTGCCTTGACAGGGGTAGAGGCAAATCCTATCTTGCCCCCGCTTTCAGGGCTAAATTCGTGCCAATAGAGAGGGCGTCGCAAAGTACTTGGGCATGACCGAGGACAAAAAATCCGTAACCTTGCGGGACTTTGACGCGAGGTTACGTCAGGCACAGGACGAGGCAGATCTCTCAGCTGGCCGAGCAAGCCACAAAAGTGATGGTCGCAGCGGACTTGGGTTCGCCATGCGGATCGGTGTAGAACTTGTCGCCGCGCTGATAATTGGGGTTGCTGTCGGGTATTTTCTCGATCAGTGGCTCGGAACAAAACCGTGGTTGATGCTTATAGGTTTTTTCCTCGGGTCTGCGGCCGGGTTTATGGGAGTTTATCGGACTGCAAATAATTTGGGCCAAACGGTCGGTTATCAGCCCGATAAACATGAAAATAACAGAAAAGTTGACGGCAAAAATCGCCGTTAACTAATAGAGAGGATTAATTGGCGGCGGAAGGTCACAGCCCGCTAGCGCAATTCGATATCAAGCCCCTGATTGAGCTTCAGATGGGGCAGATGAACGTCTCGTTCACGAATTCTGCGCTATTTATGTCTTTTACGGTTATTCTGATCGTCATCTTCCTCATTTTCGGCATGCGAAAAGGGGCGCTGATCCCAGGACGCTGGCAATCTATGGCGGAATTGTCTTACGAATTTGTTGCCAATTTGTTGCGCGATACTGTGGGTGCAGAAGGGCGTCATTACTTTCCCTTTGTCTTCACGCTGTTCATGTTCATCCTGTTCGGCAATATGCTAGGGATGATCCCTTACAGCTTCACATTTACGAGCCACATCATCGTCACTTTTGCTATGGCACTTGTTGTATTCTTTGGCGTTACCATTCTGGGATTCGTAAAACACGGGTTTCATTTTGTGAGTTTTTTTGTGCCCCCTGGCGTGTCAGTTGTATTATGGCCGCTGATGATACCAATTGAGATCATTTCCTATTTGTCCCGGCCCATAAGCTTATCTGTGAGGCTGTTCGCGAATTTAACCGCTGGACATACTATGCTCAAAGTTTTCGCCGGCTTTGTAGTGAGTCTGGGAATCGTGGGTGGATTTCTGCCCCTTGCCTTTGTAATAGCGCTTACTGGGCTAGAGATTTTGATCGCTTTTCTCCAAGCTTATGTATTCACTATTCTTACCTGTTTCTACATCAACGATGCTATTAATCTGCACTAAGGGATTTAGAACGTCGCAAAAAGCTAACACTTAAGAACACCAAAGAAAGGAATTTTTTAATGGAAGCTGCTGCTGCAAAATTGATCGGTGCCGGCCTTGCCGCTATCGGGGTTGTTGGCGCAGGCATCGGTATTGGCACAATCTTCGCTGCCTTCATAACGTCGGTCGCCCGCAATCCTGCTGCTGCGGGCAACGTGACAGCAATGACCTGGATTGGCTTCGCCCTGGTCGAAGCGATCGCGCTTTACGCGCTAGTCGTCGCACTTCTCTTACTCTTTGTGTTTTGACGCGGTTATTAGTTAACCAATATTCCGGCATGCCATGCCACAATTAGACGCCTCCACATTTGCTTCCCAGCTATTTTGGCTAGCGGTTACCTTTCTCGTCCTCTACTGGGTATTATGGAGGGTTGCTATGCCACGTATCGCTAACGTCCTACAGAACCGACGGGAGCGAATTGACGACGATTTGGAAAAAGCGGAAGTGTTGCGAAACGAAGCGGCCGACGTGCTCGAAGCATACGAAAAAACCCTCGCAAACGGGCGCGGCCAGGCCCAAGCTATCCTCCGTGAGGCATCTGAAAAGATGAGTAAAAATGCAACCGAAAGTCAAAAGGTGCTGAGTGAGCG
>CAYZMI010000117.1:0-2041 GCA_964479475.1 uncultured Rhodospirillaceae bacterium
ATGGCAGTAACATGATTTGGCGATTGCCAAACCCTCATTTTGGTATAAATAACTACTATTGTTGTGCTGCATGGGTTACGGCCGGCCTCGGCTATTTAATCGCGCTGGATCGGTAAATGAAACAAGTCGTTCAAAGCGCTAAATCCGGCAAACTTGCCCTAACAGAGGTACCCGACCCTAAGGTTAGAATCGGACATCTTCTGGTGCGTACGCGCACTTCTCTAATTTCCGCCGGCACCGAGCGTATGGTTGTGCAATTTGCCAAAAAAAATCTGGCGGGCAAAGCCAAGGCACGGCCCGATTTAGTCCATAAAGTAATCGAAAAGGCTAAGCGTGATGGGTTGGTGGAGACCTTCCATGCGGTGATGGCAAGGCTTGATGAACCCTTATCGCTCGGCTATTCGGCATGTGGTGAGGTAATTGCTCTCGGCAAAGGTACTGAAGGCCAATTTCATGTTGGTCAACGGCTGGCGATCGCTGGCTCGGGGCTTGCCAATCATGCGGATTATAACGTTGTTCCGGTTAACCTCGCCGCCGAGGTGCCAGACGATGTTAATGACGAGGAGGCTTGCTTCGGTACACTAGGGGCAATTGCACTGCATGGAGTGCGAAATATGAGGCTTGAGTTTGGCGATTGTGCTGCGGTGATAGGGACAGGCTTAGTTGGCCAAATCGCAGTTCAGTTGCTTCATTTATCCGGTATCCGGGCATTTGCTTTCGACTATAACGAAGACCGCCTGGAACTGTGCCGCTTTGCCCACGCTGCACTGGCCTGGAATTTGAATGAAGGTGATCCTCTAGAAGCGGTGCTCGATATCACGCGAGGGCGCGGCTGTGACGGTGTGCTGATTGCGGCGGCAACCGATGGGAGCGAACCTTTTGAACTTGCCGCTGCGTTGGCACGTGACCGAGCAAGGATCAGCCTCGTGGGCGTCACCGGAACTCAATTTGACTATCGGTCATTTATGGCGAAAGAGCTGTCACTAGTGGTATCTCGTTCTTATGGGCCCGGTCGCTATGATGGTGATTATGAACGCTTCGGAATGAAATATCCGGAAGGCTATGTGCCGTGGACTGAGACGCGTAATCTCCAAGAGGTCGTTCGTCGCATGACGCGCCAATCGGATAATAGGCTTATGATGGAACCGCTTATCACTCACCGGTTTGCATTTGGTGATGCAGAAAAGGCCTATGAGCTGGTCACAGGAAACACAGAACCCCATCTAGGTGTCATTTTAAATTACGATAGATTGCAACAACACACTAAGTCTATTTTGCGCCTTCCGGTCGCGATTTCAGGTGGCAAAAAACCAGGCAAATGTGTACTGGGGGTGATAGGCGCCGGCAATTTTGCAAAATCCGTATTATTACCACGTCTAAAGAGCCTGAAAAGTTGCCGCTTGCACACACTTGCTACACAGCGGGGTATGACTGCCCAGCATGGTCAGGAGATTTTCGGCTTTGAAGTTTCTGCAGCTGATGAGGCGGCAGTGCTGGAAAATGATGAGATTAATGCAGTCCTTATCGCAACGCCTCATTCGAACCATGCGGAGCTCACCGCAGCGGCGCTCGTGGCCGGCAAAAACGTGTTAGTGGAAAAACCACTGGCGCTGAATCGCGAGGAGCTCAACCAAGTAGTTGAGACGCGTAACCGCAGCGAGGCTTTTTTTCTGGTTGGCTTCAACCGCCGATTCGCTCAAATGGCAATAGCCACGCGTAACCGGCTAGGTAAGGTCGACGCGCCCAAGGTTATAGTGTTACGCGTAAATGCTGGGCAGCTACCTCCCGGGAGCTGGCAAAATGCGCCTGAGGAAGGTCATGGAAGAATTCTTGGCGAGATATGTCATTTTTCCGATCTCGCACGCTTTTTAATCGCTGCACCCATTGTTTCGGTGCATGCAGTCGCCGCTACATCAACACGTGGCGTCTGCGACGATCTTACCGCCACACTCACATTTGCCGACGGCAGCCTGGCAACGATCGCTTACACCGCCAAGGGCGATACGGCCTACCCGAAGGAGCTCATAGAATGTTATGTTGG
>CAYZMI010000117.1:2141-3518 GCA_964479475.1 uncultured Rhodospirillaceae bacterium
CTTAAGTCCGCCCAGACTGTCCTCGAGCTCCAACAAGAAGTTCATGGTGATCACCTTCAAGGAGTCCCAGAGGGCAAGTTCGTTTTGCTTAATCGAGAGTTCGATTTTGGGTCTATTAAAGGGATTTCGTGGCGAAGTGAATTTGGTGATGGCAACAATCCGCTGTGGCGCACAACGCTCGCTTATATGGGCTACACGGTGCCGTTGTTAGCCGCGGGACAAACGGATCACTTAAGGTTAGTTGAGCGATTGTTGCGCGGGCTAGAGGAGCAAAACCCGTGGTCTGTACCGGGTGTGTTTCGGGATGTATGGAGCACATATACCGTCAGCCACCGGCTGATTAACTTGCTTTCTGGTCTCGCTCTTTATCGTAAATCGGGTGGTACCCCGGACCTAACGGCCGAACGGGTAATATTAGAGCATGTAAAATTTTGTGCCTTGTTCGTCTGTAAAAATCTAGAGCGCGATTTGCAATATAATCACTTACTCAAAAATTATGTAGCACTAGCGGTGTATGCTTCGGCAATACCTGAAATTCCACAGCAATTGCGTTTCCTGCCCAAGAAAATAATGAAATCTATAGGCCAAAATATATTGCCCGATGGTGGCCACGCTGAACGCTGCCCCATGTATCATGCATTATCTATGCTCGATCTGGACCTATTGATTTCTAGCCGCGTGTTGGTCGGCGACGACTTGATTTCTCTTTCCCATATACGTGAGAAGATGACTGCCGCCTTGGGAGTAATGTCTCATCCAGACGGAGATATCGCCTTATTCAATGATTCTTGGCTCGGCGAAGCCCCAACGGCATATCATTTGGGTGGGACAACCGCTGAATTGAAAACACAACGGTTGCCTGATACGGGCTACGTCCGGCTTGGCGGGGGGAAAGATGTGGTGATATTTGATTGTGGGCCGTGTGGTCCAGATGACAACCCAGGTCACGCTCACGCCGACTTTCTATCCATTGAGGCATCCATCGGTGGTAAACGATTTCTCGTCGATAGTGGTGTGCCTACATACACTGCAGGATCGGAGCGAGATGCTTCTCGTTCGGCAAGAGCGCATAACGGCCCGCGCATAGATGGTGCCGAACCAATCGAGTTTTGGAAATCTTTCCGAGTTGGTCGCCGGGGTCGTGCACAAGAAATTCCGCCCGATGCTCTCGCTGGTATTGCACCACTTTGGTGTGCTGGTCACCATGATGGCTACGCCCATATAGGAATCGAAATTCGACGTTTTATAGGGCTTTGGCCGGGTGCTGGAATGTTAGTTTGTGACGCATGGATAGGAGTACTGAGTCGCCCTGCTAAAACGGATTTATTAATACCTGATTCATGGTTCCCAGGCGATAATGGGAATGTAGCGTTCGTA
>CAYZMI010000117.1:3618-6146 GCA_964479475.1 uncultured Rhodospirillaceae bacterium
CATAATGGAAAATATTATGACGACATCTACCACACCCGTTTCCGATGCGCCGCAGGCGGACAAGCGCACGACCGGCGTGTTGCCTTTTCAAGTCCTGGCAGCGCTCATAAGGGGTGGCGAAATTGCAGCCGATCAACCTATTACATCCGAACAAGTTCAGCCCGCTAGTTTGGATCTTCGCTTAGGTAGCGTGGCATATAGGATGCAGGCAAGTTTTTTACCCGGGCCTGATCGCACTGTTCATGAGTGCATCGATGATTTGTGCTTGCACCGTTTAGATCTGACTGAGGGTGCGCTTCTTGAACGTGGTTGCGTTTATATAGTACCTCTGCTCGAAAACCTGGCGCTGAGCCCAGCATTATCGGGTGTTGCCAATCCGAAAAGTTCGACCGGTCGCCTCGATGTTTTCACCCGCATGATTACTGATCAGGCACCTGATTTTGATGTGGTAGTTCGCGGCTACCAGGGACCATTATATGCCGAAGTTTTCCCCCGGACTTTCAGTGTAATAGTTCGCACTGGCACGCGGCTAAATCAGCTCCGCCTGTCTCGGGGCTCGCCGGAAGTACGCGAAGCCGAGCTGCGGCGGTTGCTCGAAAATGAGGACGTGCTCGATCGTAATTTGACCGAACAGGAGATCGGCACACTTTGGCGTGGTGTACCACTATCAGTCGATCTTGCGGGTATCGACGCGTCGGATGTAATAGGCTACAAGGCTAAGCTGCACGCGCCGTTGATTGATCTAGATCGAGTGCGCCATTACGATCCCAATGACTATTGGGATGCCATCTATAATCATGCAGGCAAAGCTATTATCCTTAACCCAGAGGATTTTTATATCTTAGCCTCCAAGGAGGCGGTCTCCGTGCCGCTCGACCACGCGGCTGAGATGGTGCCTTATGACGCTTTTACCGGCGAATTTCGTGCGCACTATGCCGGGTTCTTTGATCCTGGATTCGGACATCCCGATGTGGATGCATCCGGCACACGGGCGGTGCTTGAAGTTCGCTCGCATGGTGTGCCTTTTACCATTGAGGATGGACAGCTAGTTGGGAGGCTAAAATATGAACATCTAACCGATGTGCCCGACCAGCTTTACGGCATGGAATCAGGTTCTTCCTATCAGCGCCAAGGTCTCGCGTTGAGTAAGCACTTTCAGGATTGGCGAGAGCGGGTAATTTGACAAATGCTCTGTTTAATTGGCCCCGCAGTACGTTGATATAATACGATTACGGCTTGCAGCAGCCCGAATATTCTTTCATGGATATGCCAATGTGGGGAGGTGGGTTGGCACCCCGGGGGACGATTATGGATCTGAACGCATTTTTTGAACAAGAGCTCAACGAGCATGAAGCGGTCGTTCGTGCGTCGCGCGATACCATCGGTAAGCCATTAGCTGTGTTGTGCACAGTAGCCCAAAATGCGTTGACTGCCGGGGGGAAAATATTTTTCTTCGGCAACGGCGGAAGCGCAGCGGACTCTCAGCATTTGGCGACCGAGCTGGTAGTACGTTATAAAGTCAATCGTGCCCCCCTTGCAGCAATCGCCTTGACCACCGATTCATCATTGTTGACGGCAGCAGCCAACGATTTCAGCTATGAAGAAATATTTGAATGTCAGATACGCGCTCTTGGCCGGCCGGGTGATGTGGCCATCGGTATCACTACGTCGGGCAAGAGCCCCAATATTTCCCGTGCGCTGCAAACTGCGTGCGATATAGGTATGACGGCGGCTGCCTTTGCCGGCAAGGGTGGTGGTGATTTGAAGGGTCTAGCAGATCCGCTTATCGTGGTACCCTCAAACTCTACGGCACGAATTCAAGAAATGCATATTATGATCGGCCACATGCTGTGTGATGTGCTGGAACAGACCTGCGGACAATGACTGACACTACCTCCCTTGTCTCCCTGATCGACAGTCTTGCAGGCGGTCGGGTTCTCTGCATCGGTGATGTAATGCTCGACCGCTATACCTATGGCGAGGTGTCGCGCATTTCGGCTGAGGCGCCGATTCCTGTGTGTCGCGTTATTGATGAAAAGATAATGTTAGGCGGTGCAGGAAATGTGGCGCGCAATCTGGTGGCAGTTGGAGCCGCTGTTGACTTTGTCACCGTGGTAGGTGTCGACGCTGCGGGCGACCAGATTCGCGATTTTTTCCAATCCCTGGACAGGATTGAAGCTAAATTAATAGATGATGAAACCCGCCAGACAACTATCAAAGACCGCTTTATCGTGGGGGTCCAGCAGCTCTTGAGGGTTGATCGCGAATCTACAAAAACTGTGAATGCGGTGATCGCAGGTAAGGTGCAAAACTACGCCGAGCGCTCGCTCGCTGGTGCAGGTGCTGTGGTGATTTCGGATTATGGCAAGGGTGTGCTCAGCGTCGACGCCATCGGGCGAATCGTTAAGAAAGCGCGAAAGATGGGTGCGCAAATCGTAATAGATCCTAAGGGCGACGATTTTACGCGTTACGCCGGCGCCGATATAATTACGCCCAACCAACGCGAACTTGCAGATGCAAGTCGCTTG
>CAYZMI010000118.1:0-6132 GCA_964479475.1 uncultured Rhodospirillaceae bacterium
GTGGAAGTACTCGAGCTGTTGTCAGTTTCTGACGCAGTCTTTCCGCTATCCGTTTTGGTAGTGTTGGTGGATGTCGTATCCGAAGTGCTGCTGGAGTCTGATTTGGTCGATTTTGTTTCGGTTGATTGTTTTTTATCACTCATGACTGACAAAGGTTTCGATTTAATTGATGGTGTCCAGCTACACTCTTGTTGGCGCGATTGCAATACCCATTAATTACACACTACTTGCGGTAAGCGCTACAGATCGTAATGATTTACCCACGAGGATTGAGATTGGTAGTGCTATTCGGTACGAGTGATCAAATGATAACCGAAGCTGGTTTCTACTACTTCGCTGAGATCACCAACTTCCATGGCAAATGTCGTCTGCTCAAACTCCCGCACCATTTGGCCGCGACCAAACATGCCGAGATCGCCGCCTTGGGTGCCTGACGGACAGTCCGAATTAGTCCGGGCAATTTCCCCAAAATCGGCGCCGTTTTCAATTTGTGTGCGCAATTCGGCGATCTGAGTAGCGGCTTCTTCCTTGCTGCGCGTGGCTGACGAAGATGCCGACCCTTCATACATCAGTAGTATATGAGACGCGCGTACTTGGTCAGCCATAAAATTTCCTTTCTTAGATTGTACATGGTGCATTTAGTCTGACGCACCACACGAGTTAATTTACCTATTCCGCCGCTTGGCTAGGTTGAGGAATGTACTTGTCCTCCACCATTTTTCTGTCCATGGAAAACTTAGTCTCGACAGTCGTGTAATCCTTGTAGCCGAGCCTTGCGATCACTTGCATCTTAAGTGTATCAACGAGGCCATCTTCAGTAATAAATTCGTCCTTAATATGAACACCGACAACACGACCAAACACCACATGATGAACGCATTCGGGGGCATTTGCAGGTAACACCACGGTCTGATGATAGACACATTCGAAGTGAGCTGGAGACTCCGCCACACGTGGCGGCTTCACTCTAGTCGAGGGTGTGGGTGTTAATCCTGTTTCCCTCAACTCATCAATATTAGTGTCCTCGATCCAACTCGTATCGTTCATCTTATCCTTAGTATCCCATGTTGCCATATTGAACACGAACTCACCGGTATCTTCAGCATTCTGGACGGAATCTTTCTTAGTTCCGTCTTCACGTGATCCACCAGAAAACATAACGAATGGGGGGTTATGGGATAGTCCATTGAAATAGCTATAAGGCGCTAGATTGCCGATGCCGTCCCTGCTGATGGTGCTGATCCAACCAATTGGACGGGGCACAGTCAGAGCCTTGACAGGGTTATAGGGTAGACCGTGATCATTTTTATCGGTATCGAAATACATGAAATGACTCCATTTTCCTATTTTTTAATTATCCGGCGTAAAGTAGCTGATGAAAAGTGCTATGTGGTTGCCCATGCAAGGATCGGGGGGAGCGTGACTGCCGCTACGATGGTTTCTACTGTCAATATTCCTGCCATTAAAGGAGCGTCTCCGCCGAGCTCGCTGGCTAGGACATAAGCTGCAGCCGAGGCGGGTGTTGCTGCAAACAACACAATGACGGCAAAAGGCACGCCCGTTATTCCCATCAAATGTGCGATGCCCATGGCGACAAACGGCATAACTATTAACTTAAGGCAAGTGGTTGCGCCAATACTGACTGCTCTAGCCCGCCCTAAATTTATAATTAAACCCGCGCCGACACATAAAAGGGCCACAGGCAGGGTTGCCCGATCCAAAAAATATAGCATGGTGTCGAGTGTGTCCGGCATCGGGACACCTAATCCATTCCATATCCAACCAATCGCACAGGCTATAATGATAGGGTTTTGGATAATTTGTTTGGGAACTCCTGCAAATTCGGCTTTGCCAGTTTTTGTGAATGCCGCCAGGGCGCCAATGGAAATAATGTTGACTATCGGCATCATGACGGCAATGAAAAATGCTGCGACCACCAAACCTGGTGCGCCGTAAAGTCCATCAGCGACGGCAACCCCCACAAAAGAATTGAGTCGGATTGTTCCTTGCAATACCGAGGTAAAGCCGGGACCATCGATACGAATTATTGGGCGAACCAGCAGCGCAATCACGGTCATCGCTAATGCAATTGACGCTATCGTCAACCCTGCACGGGCGACAGGTAGAACCGTAAGGTCGGCGGTAGCCAAGTTGCGCACTATCAAGCTAGGCAAAAATACGTAATAAGCCATCCGTTCGGCTGGTCTCCAGAACCCCTCACCTGGAAACCCTATACGTTTGAATGCGAATCCAATTAGAATTAAGACGAAGACGGGAACAATAGTGGCCGTAATGGAGAGCATTAATTTATTATCCTTTTTTATGCACTCTAGAACCCGGTAGTAGCGATGACGGATGGATATTTGATATTTTTAAGGTGTTGTTTAGTAACCCGCAGTGCGATCCACTATTTGCAACAATGGCTCTCCTGCCCGAAGGCGGCGGATGTTTTCTGCTACTTGGGGTGTTACGTGATCTGGGCGGGATTTTCGCGCCGTATGCGGCATCAAAGTGATGCCAGGATGCTGCCAGAAGGGGTGGTCAGTAGGCAGGGGCTCCTGTCGGTAGACATCAAGTGTTGCACTCCCTAATTGTCCAGCGTCCAGCGCTGCTATCAAATCTTCATCTACGACGTGTTGTCCGCGTCCGATATTGATTACTGAGGCGCCTTCCGGCAGTAACGCAAAATTGCGCGCACAGAGTATATTCTCTGTCTCCTGCGTGACTGGTAAAACATTGACGACGATATCGCTGCGCTCAAGAAGCCGCCCAAGTCCATCCGGCCCACAAAAATTCTCTATCCCTTCAACCAATTTAGGTGTGCGGGTCCAAGCCGCCACTTTAAACCCCACATCGCGCACCATCACCGCACACGGCATTGCGATAATACCCAGCCCCATAAAACCAACGCGTCGTTCGCTGGCCATGACGACATCAGGCTTGTTCCATACCCCGGCTCGCTGATTGGCGAGAAAATACGGCATGTTGCGGTGGTGGCGTAATACGTGGAGCAGCACGTACTCTGCAATCATTTGATCGCCTGATGGCCGGCCAGCCCTAGTGACTGGAATGTTAATTGGTAATTCTGGGTCTTCAAGCAGACTGTCTACGCCGGCTTGCAAACCGATAATGAGTTTTAAATTCGGTAATCGTGGATATAGCCCCAAAACACTTTTTGCTAGTAGTGCAACTTCAACATCCGACAAATCGTCGGCTTCAGGGTCGGTCCGAATAATTTCTTCTGGAATGGCAGAACGAAGTTCGTCTATCCATCGGTCAGGAGAGCCAATAGTAGAGGCCAACAAGACGGACATTGAATACCTTTCTTGTCACAAATATATATCGAATAGTGAAAATTCTATGGAAGCAGTCCAGTGCTGTCCATTAATCATGATTTCCTATGGGCATAACGCTTGCGGGTATCAGGAATTTCCTACAGAGTCACGATAATATCCGACCAGAATTTAACCCGCAAAATTTTCATACGGATAACAGGGGGGCGGTAATTATGGCTGCGACATTCAATATCCTAATTTTAGGGGCTTCCTACGGTTCTTTGCTGGCGATGAAGCTCTTGCTCGCCGGTCACTCAGTTAGGCTTATTTGTCTGCCGGATGAGGCGGATTTGATTAACCAAGAAGGCCAAATCGTCCGCATGCCTGCCAAGCGGCGGGATGGCCTCGTTGAGATAAATTCAAACAATGCACCAGGTACTTTGTCGGCTGCGACGCCCGGTGAGGTCGACCCGGCCGACTACGACCTTGTCGCACTTGCTATGCAAGAACCGCAATATCGTGCACCTGAAGTACGCGAATTGTTGGATAAGGTCGCTATCTCACAGGTTCCATGTATGTCCATAATGAATATGCCTCCACTTGCCTATCTGCGGCGTATACCGAACTTGGATACAAATTTATTGACAGATTGTTATACTGATCACACGGTTTGGGATAAATTCCAACCGGGTAAAATCACTTTGTGTAGCCCGGATCCGCAGGCCTTTCGGCCGCCTGAAGAGCCTACGAATGTGCTGCAAGTTAGCTTGCCCACAAATTTCAAGGCGGCCCATTTCGCATCTGATGACGATACAGCAATCTTAAGACAGATGCAGGCTGACATTGAAGCCATCCGATATGACGATGGTGCAGGGGAAATCGAACTACCGGTCAAACTGAAAGTCCACAATTCTATTTATGTGCCCATGGCCAAGTGGGCGATGCTGCTTACTGGCAATTACCGTTGCGTTCAGGAAAATGACATGCGTTCAATAAAGGATGCAGTACATAGCGACTTGGATATGTCGCGGTCTGTTTATGATTGGGTGTGTGGCGTGTGCCGCGAGATCGGTGCTGCTGAAGCAGATCAAGTGCCTTTCGAAAAATATGCTAACGCGGCAAAAATTCTTGCTAAACCGTCCTCTGCTGCACGCGCTTTGTTGGCAGGTGCACCTAATATTGAGCGCGCTGATAAGTTGGTAAAGATCATCGCGGCGCAAAAAGGTTTACAGCTTGATATCGTCGACGAAGGAGTGGCCAAGGTTGATAAGTGGCTCGAAGGTAACCGTGCAAAGGGGTAACGGGAAATATCATGATTGATCTTTATGCATGGACGTCGGCTAATGGCCGGCGGCCGATCATAATGCTGGAAGAGACTGGAACGCCCTACAAGATCAGGGCAATTGATCCACATGGCGAGGCTAAGAATACTGCAGAATATCGAAAAATCAGTCCTGGCGGAAAAGTGCCATGCTTAATAGATCCGGACGGTCCAGATGGTCAATCAATTCATCTGATGGAATCAAGTGCCATTCTGCTTTATCTCGGAGAGAAGACCGGACAATTTCTGGGTTCCAATAATCGTGCTAGGTGGGAGGTGATGCAGTGGCTGATGTATAACGCGACTAATGTTGCTATCAGTTTTTCAGCCCTCAACGTCACCCGTGAGATGGAACAACAATGCCGAAATTTGCTTACAGTTATGGAATCTCAACTCACTGACCATGATTACTTTGCCAGCGAATATTCGATTGCAGATATGATGTCGATTGGGCGGTTCGGCGATTTTCGCTTCGACTATATCGATCTCAATGAATTTCCGGGAGTATGCCGCTGGCGCGATCGAGTTTTAGATAGGCCTGCTGTCCGTAAGGCCTTTGAAATGGCGATTAAGTAAGATTTGATCTGGAGCATAAGCCGTTGATCGGCCTTGCCCAGCTTTTCTCCATTTGGGCAGGGCATTAGTTTGCCACTGAAACTGACATTTAATGCGTTGTTAGAGAAACGTACCGACTAGGGTTATCAAATTTGATTTGCTTTAAATCGCAAATCGAGGAAATAACTTTTCCGCGTTGCTCCTGTTGATTTGCGCTCTGGCAGACTCGTCAAAACCGTCAAACGCGTCAAAGCCCGCTGTTTCTGCTGTGACGACCGCTTCATTCACATAGGGGAAATCGGTGCCAAAGAGGATTTGGGACGGCTCAACAATTGAATTAAGCGCGTTCAGAGGCGTTGGGTCGCCGGATAGTGCGGTATCGAAAAAAAATTGCTTCATATACGCTTTAGCGCCTTTGGGATAGTTCACGGATTGTGGCAGCATTTTGTCAAAAATTTCAATGCGGTGAGCAAGAAATGGCAGCGCTCCGCCGGAATGAGATAAAATAAAAGGGATGTCGGGATAACGCTCCATCACCCCTTCAACTATTAGGTTTGTTGCCACCCTGGTTGTTTCAAATGGATAGTCAATCAACATACGCGGTATATTCCAGTCGAGCGCCTCGGTGCCTGGCGGATAACAGGGATGGATAAATGTCACCACCTGGCGACGATTGAGCTCCTGGTAAATTGGTTCGAAGATAGGGTCACCGATATAACGTTCATCCACACTCGTCAGAAGCGTAATGCCGTCGAGATTTAGTTGATCCAGGACCCGCTCTAGTTCGACGAGCGACGCGTCAATATCGGGTAATGGTAAGAAAGCAAAACCGCCGAATTGGCCCGGATGATCGGCAACCAACTGCGCAAGAAAATCGTTGCACTGCTTGGCTAGATTGCGTGTTTCTTCAAGATTTCCAAAATAAATTCCGGGCGATGTAAATGACAATATCGTAGTTGCGATTTCCTGGCTCTCCATTAC
>CAYZMI010000119.1:0-5993 GCA_964479475.1 uncultured Rhodospirillaceae bacterium
AACCCTGTGTCAGTTCGAGTCTGACCTTCGGTACCAACAAAATTAAATACGAATTGGTCCCCGATTTTCAGGTCGGGGACTTTTTCTTTGCTCTGATTTCCCAAAATGTTGTCCAAAGTTTTTATTTGTGTAAGTGAAGAAGGGCGGAACGCCTCCCAGCCTATCCCGAGCCTAGCCGTATCTTAGCCCGATTTCACCGAGAGCAGGGGCTACTTTCCCAAAATCTTCCATGTCCAACACCGGAGTGACCATAACATCTGCCCCAAAGGCGAGAAGCCAAGGTTCTACAATCGCCGGTAATTCTGACTGATCTTGTATGTTGAAAATCATTTGAGCTGTGCGTCGGCCATTCTCAAAGTAGAAATAAACCGATTCCGGTTTAAGATCCGACAAAATGGAATTTAAGTCTTCTCCAAGACTACCGTCTTTAAACTTCGGATTCGTCTTGAGATTGTCCGGATGAGCTTTCAGTAGCATCCTCATTGGGATTCCTCCTGTAGTTAGATTGTAGAATACTACTGGAACGACCCTTAATCATCAAACCCTAAAGAGGGAGGACGGAAAGCCTCCCAGCCTACTCCCGTCCCCCCAAGTGTTGTTCTTGGGTTATACTTCCATTGCTATGTTCATGATGATAATTGGATGCGGATATGAGTCCATTTAGGTTTTATACAGCTTTGGTTGTCACGGGGTTAGTAATAGTGTCGCTTATTCTCCTGATTGTAGTGATTTCGATTAATTGGTTGTGATTCTTGCAAGGTAACTGGCCCTAATCATCAAACCCACTTATCCCTTATGTGAACCTCCACGAGGATAGTACTAGTTCAGTGTTGACGAAGAATAACCCCACTCCCTAGGTAACAAATTTGTCGGGCGGGTACCCATCTACTCTTTTAAACTCATCTCCTAATTCTTATCTGAAATAAACGTATGTATATGTCATCATAGGCAATATAGGTATACTCAACCAATATTGAGGAACAGTTGATATTCAAGAGTAGTTGTCGCTCTAGAACCAACCTAGGCTCTGATGGTACAGTGGGCGTGTCGATATCGGCTAATTGACTATATGAGTATGTTTAACATAGGCTCAGCTTGGGAAGCATAAAAATAGGAGTTTGTAATGTCAGTTGCACGTGATTTGGCGACCTTTCTGACGGGGGTTTCTCAGGACGATCTACCATCTCAGGCGCTTGAGCACGCGGCGATGTTGATATCTAGTACTCTTGCTAGTGCTGCTGCCGGCTCTGGAATTGCTTCTTCGTCTATCATTCAGGCTATGGCTAAGGATCGAGGTGGAACGCCTGAGGCATCAATCTGGTTTGACTCCGGACCGAAGTTGCCGGTAGGTGACGCAGCACAAGTCAACGCCGTTATGAGCGATTCTGCGGCCTCTGATGATAGTGACCTACGGAATATCGTCCATGCCGGTACTACACTTGTATCCACTTCTCTAGCTATTGCTGAGCGAACGAATGCGACTGGCAAGGATGTTTTGGCTGCCATTGTCCTGGGCTATGAGGCATCAGGTCGTATTGGGGAAGTGATTACCCCTACCTTCCAAACCAGAGGATTTCACGGATGTCTTGTTGCTATCTTTGGTGGTGCAGTTGCTGCTGCGAGGTTGTTGCAGCTTGACGAAATCCAAATGGCTCAAGCTATTGCCATTTCTGCAACCTCGATAGGGGGGCTCAGGGATGCTGCAGACACCAGTGAGGCACGGGAGTATCATGCCGGACTTGCGGCAATGTTGGGGGTACAGGCTGCTCTTGCTGCCCAGCGGGGATATAGGGTTGAAGAACGGATTTTCGAAACAGGCCGAGGATTTTTTGCGGTATACGGTGACGATGATGGATCGAACGTTACCGTTGGGTTGGGTGATGAATGGGATATAGTCACTGATATGGCGATCAAGCTGGTTCCAGGTGGGCATCCCTCTCATTCTCTCGCAGAGGCTGCCGCCAACGCATCTAAGGCCGGGCATATTACGCCTGATGACGTCGAGATTATTGTACTGTCTCGGCCAGGTGTCACTGCATTTACAGGTCCTATTCACCCAGTAACCCTGATTGATATGGCCCATAGTCCGGCGTACTTTCTAGCTGCAGGGGTAGCAGATCAGGGATTTTCCTGGGCAAATGCGACTGAGGATAAGATAACGGATCCTGTTATTCATCAACTGATAGATAAAGTCCAGATTGGCCCGCAGCCTACAGAACAAGTTGAGCAGTACAGGCAGGGCGCTACTGTTACCATTAAGACCAAGGATGGACGGACCTTCTCCAGTACCGTATTTGCTCCGAAAGGTTCGGGTACCCTCGGGATTGCATGGTCTGATGTGGATGAAAAATATCGCACATTGGTACCTCAGGCTCGGGTGAGCGATCAACAGATCAACGCGAGCCTAGAGGTCATCCATAATTTCGGAAAAGTTAAGCAAATTTCTGAGTTGACAAATCTGCTACGTACTTAAGTAGTTGAGAAGGGCCCTTGGGGCTTCAGTGCCCGGTTGAATTTCGGCCAGACTCTAACTGGGGCAACGATTTGATGCATATACAAGAGAATTTCTTTATATGATTGGTAGGTGCTCGTCTCGTAGTACGCAATGTTATTTTCCAGGCAGAAGTTTTTGATAATGTTCCTAGCCTTTCCAAAATTTTTCCTAGGCATCAACGGAAACAGGTGGTGCTCAATCTGGTAGTTCAAACCCCCAAACCAAAAATCTGCAACAAGGCTTGGTTTAACGTTTCGTGTGGTGAGCACTTGAGTACGCAAAAAATCTAGAGGATTATCTTCATCGATGATTAACATCCCTTTATGGTTGGGGGCAAAAACTGTGCCATAGTACAATCCAAACAATAATTGGTGGACCAGAAAGAATCCCAGTGTTTGTAAGGGAGTTAAGCAATATAGGAGCAAGCCAAAGTAAATTAGGATATGTAGTAGCAGAAGTGGGAGTTCGATCGCAAAATATTTAGATCGCCTCTGATTCCACAGAAAAATAAAACTCGCCATACGGAGCCCCAGTCCTTCTAAAGTCATCAAGGGCATAAGGTAGAAGGCTTGATATCCTATGAAAAATCTCATGATCTTCGATTTGTTAAGCGCGGCCTGTTCAGTATAGGCAAGGACGGGAATATCAACGTGTGGATCTTGATCAAGATCATTAGGAGTACTATGGTGCTGGTTATGTGCAGTTATCCACCAGGTTCGACTCAAACCAATTAGAAAACTGCTACTTAACCCGACAATTTCGTTTCCACGTAGTGAACCCGCGATGCTACGATGTCCTGCATCATGCCCCAAAAATCCTATTTGTCCAAATACAAAAGCCAAGAAAGCGGCATTAACCAATTGAACCCAAAAATTATCAACCAAGACTAAGACCGTGATACTGATTGCGAGTAAGCCCAGTGTGGAGAGAATTTTGAATATGTAATAAGTAACTGCCTTATCTAATAATCCTTCATCCTTAATAATCTTACGTAGCGCCGGGTAAGGATTATTCTGGGTCACATCTACTGCTGTTTCTAATGATTCCGAATATATAGTGTCTATCAAATTTATCCTCTGCGACCTCCATGAAACAAAACCTAGTGGATGGTAAGCCGGTCTCTTCTGACCCTCTTAGAATTCGTTTCTGAGTTTTCGCAGTTATTGTCGAGTGAAAAAAAGAAGCGCTTTCTAGATCGAGTTACCTTACAACAGAACCTAAAAAATCGAAAGCGACTTTAAGTGGCGGATTCGAGCAAAACCCTTCCGGGATTTAGTTTATACGATCCTTAGGCATGTTGACCCAGGCGCTCATTTCATGTGCTGGCGTGGTTGGTTCACCAGGGCATACTCGAGACATGTTGAGCTGATGAAGCGACGTGACCCCCAGAAGACCCATTCCAACCCTCATCTCTTCCTCCAGAATCTCCAGGACTCGAACGACCCCATCTTTCCCATCCGCTGCCAAGCCCCACCCCTGCAATTTGCCGATCGCTACAGCTTTGGCGCCCATTGCCAGGGCCTTAAGTACGTCGGTGCCGCGGAGGACTCCGCTGTCGACGATAACATCAGCCTTATCACCGATTACTTTGATGACCTCGGGCAGTATGTCCATAGTTCCCAGTCCATGATCTAATTGGCGTCCGCCGTGGTTTGAGACCCAAATAACGTTAACCCCATGAGCCACAGCTAAGGCCGCGTCTTCGGAAGTTGTAATCCCTTTCAGCATAAAAGGTTCACCGAAGTAGTCCATCATTCGGTCAATGGTATCCCATGTTACTTTCGCTTGCCACTCGCGATTTTGGGGATCGCGAGTGGAGTCAACTGACCAACGGCTGACTAGAGGCCTCTCTCTGCGACTATACACGGCCGAATCTACAGTGACACAAAGGCCTTGGTATCCTGCCTGTTTTGCCCTGTCTAACATTCCCTTGATCCATTCCCAATCTCCGCGTATGTAGAGCTGATATATCTTGGCACGTTTGCTGGCTGCAGCAGTCTCCTCTAGTGAAGGTAATGTTGCGGAACTGACCACATGTAGTGTCCCAAATTCATCGGCAGCTTTGGCTACAGCTACCCCGCCTTCGGAATCAAAGTTCTGCAATCCTCCTATTGGCGCCAGCAATACAGGAATCCTCAGATTATGCCCGAGAAAAGTAGAGGACCTATCTATCTTAGAGACATCGACCAAAACTCTCGGACGAAAGGCGATCCGGTCGAATGCCAGTCGGTTTCGCCGCATGGTAGTTTCGGATTCAGTGCCTCCGGACAAATAATCCCAAGGTCCTTGGGCTAGATGTCTACGAGCGGCTTGTATTATTTCTTCATTAGTGACGAACTGTGTGTTCAACTTATATTCCTCGATCACAATGAGGTTGATAATTTCAGCCCCAATGATTTGTATTAGGAGTTAGTATAGCGTTCTGGGATGACAAGGGGAAACGCGCCAAGTTATCTCCGGTCCATGTTTTGGTCTTGAACATTACGCTATAAACTTAGTATCACCCTATATGGAGCGTCTAAGGCTACGTGTATTTAGGAACATCAAACCGATTTATATTTATATGAGAGATGACGTAAATCAACGGTTGGCAGAATCATAATTACGTATTTAGGACTAAGAGGATACATGTATACTATAACAGCGATTATTGTGGGCTAACTATTACGAATAATCCGCTGTTTGATAATATGCCAATCGAATGATCTCGAGTTAAACAATTTTATCGTAATCGTTCGTACTCAAGGATTAATTTGATCCTATAGCGAAATGTTCCGTTCTGAGAGACTGAGACGAGAGGAGGCTAGAATTGCAAAACAATGATGAATTAAGCCAGCCGCAAATTGTTGGATTGTTGAAATATTTGGGAATACAGAAGGCTCACTTTGCAGCCAGACTTTCAACAGACTGTAAAACCTTGGTCGAGAACTGTCCTGAATCTATGGGAAGTCTGACTATGCTCTGTCCTAGGCCATCGGATTTCCGGTCCGTGTCTACTGCAGCGGCAAAATTAGAATCGAGATTGATGTTAATAGCCGGTGATCACGGTCCTGAAGTGGAGGCTGTTCGCACCAGTATGGAAAGCCTTCCTCACGCTCAGTTAATAACTCTTTCCGATTACTCTCCGGGAAACGATACAGATATAGTCGCAGAACGCGGCCAAGAAATTGGAGATAATATGCTCGAATTTCTCCGCCAACGGGATTCAGATCAGCAGATAGAAAATATTTCTTTAGACGAAACGGAAGGGAATTGGAATGATCTCTTATATCAAATTAGAGGCAAAGGCACTCCTCTGGTGTTGTTACCTCTATTTTATTCTCCTTCTCAGTGGGATTCCTTGGTAGATAGGTTAAGCCAAAACCACTGCACGATTACGATTAGCGGAGCTAAGGTGGGGGCTGTTTTCAATCTGGAAACAAGAGCGTTAGGCGGATATTTAAATGCTGTGGAAAAAGTAGTAATAGAAACTGATCTCCAGCCTGGAGAAAGGGTGCTA
>CAYZMI010000120.1:0-5894 GCA_964479475.1 uncultured Rhodospirillaceae bacterium
AGCGCAATGGCGAATGCCATAAAAAGAGCTACCAAGGGTGTGATCTTCAGAAAATCATCGAATACATTGAGCGATGAAAACACCCCGTAGATTAATTCGGTGATTACCGTTGTCCCTACCAAAGGTGTGATACAGATCATTATGATCGCCAGCCATACAGTCGAAAGGAAGAGCCAGTATGGGGGGATGGCCCTCCTAAGTCTTACCGCCAATAGAGACCCGCAGGCTGCCGTGAGAGAGGCTATTGATATAAGTACGCCAATAAGCGTGCCGGTGATTCCATTTTGTTCCAACCACACTACGTAGAATGTGCTCTGCACATAATTACCCACATGGGGCATCATCCCGATCATAACCGTGGCTGCTACCGCTGGTATGGCTAGCAGCCGAAAGGCGCTCACGTAATCGCCTATGTTTGGCATCAAATCTCGGAATGTTACTCGCGTTGTCACTGATGATGATTTTGGTTGATTTGATTTGACAGTTGTCGGTAGAGCAAGGGCACAACCTAAAAAACCTAGGTTCCATAGGCTCATCAGGCCAAAAGCTGCCCATACACCCATTTGATCCCACGCATATCCGACAGTAATCGGCGCAATGGCATGGCCAATGCGTATAGTAGCTGAAAGGCGACCCGAGTATTTCGTCCGCCCTTTCATGTGCTGACCGATTAGAGTTTGTGCGCCAAGCCAGCCCATCGAATCTGCGAGACCCGCAAACATCTGCGCGATGATGAGTAATCCCAACCAGCCGATCCATGGTGCCATTGGGTACATCAAAGGCGCAATCACGCCTAAAACCCCGAAAAAAACCATTACCCGGCGGCTGCCGATACGATCCATTAATGCTCCCGCGTGGATGGAAAACACAAGTGATAGAATAGGTCGGCAACCCAAAATTATACCGGCGAGAAAATAGGAAAGATCCAGTGAAACAACAAAAACCGGAACCACCACCACCATCATGTAGTAAACGGATGTGCAAAACATACCCATGCCATATACGGCGCCTTGGATACGCCATGGGACGTTGTCATCGTCTGGTTGTGTGTGGTCGGTACTATCGGTCACCATTAGCGCCGGAACCGAGGTTCTATTTTTTTGCTGGATCTATGTAACCGGCGAAGTCGTTGGAAATTCCAGCTGCGATATAGCCACCGTCCACATAAAGAATGTGTCCATTAACGTAACTCGCTGGTTCTCCACCAAGAAAGACCGCAGCGTCCGCCATCTCATCTACTGTGCCATATCGCCCGGCCGGTATAAGAGCCTTGTAGGTGTCACGGGTTTGATCGTTATGGGTTGTTCGTGTCATCGGTGTGTCTACAGGGCCCGGTGCGATAGCGTTTACGGTTATGCCGTGCTGCGCTAATTCCAGCGCCGCTTGGCGCGTCATGCCCATGACCGCAGATTTTGACGTTCCGTATGCTGTGCGACCTGAGCCAGCGCGTGTTCCGGCGATAGATGCTATATTAATAATTCGGCCGTAATTTTGTTTGACCATTTCGCGTGCTGCCGCTTGGGCACCATTGAAGCTGCCAATAAGATTGATTTTTAGAACACGTTCGAAATCATCCGGATTTGCATCCAGGAAGCTGTGGCGAAAGCCTGTACCCGCTACGTTGGCAATAATGTCGATGCGTTTGTATGTTTCCACGGTTTCAGCAACCACTCGGCGAACGTCGTCGGCATCGGTGACATCTACTCGCTGCGACGATCCTAGGCCATCCCCTTCACGAATTGCGTCAATCGTATTTTCAGCTCCGACTTCATTAATATCCGCGGCAACAACAGTCGCGCCTTCCTTTGAGAAGGCCTGTGCGATGGCCGCTCCGATTCCGCCGGCAGCCCCTGTTACGACAGCAATTCGGTCTTTGAGTCTCATAATTCCCCCTATTAGTACGACGAATATTTGGATCACATATGATTGCTGTCTTTGGCGTCTGCGTCTAGCGGTCAGGATGGATTTCAGGGTGCTTCAACATGAGCCAGGCAATCCAGAACATGATCGCTGTTGATATCACACCTATTACGTAAAATCCGTATTCCAAACCAATTACACCCGCGAGAGCCCCCAACAAAAATGGTCCCGCCATCGACGTAACTCTGTTGGCGGTACCACGAAGTCCAATAGCTTTTCCCTTTTCGTTGGGTCCGACGGTGGCAAGCATGAGGGTCACGACAATGGGTTGGTGTACCCCATTTACGGCAGAGCGAACGAAAAGAACCACGCAAAATGCGATATATGCCGCAAAAAGCGGCGTGAGCTGAAACAAGTTGTCCATGCTCGATTGGATGCCCGTGCGGATCGGGGGGCTCCCAATCAACGGCGTGATTGAAATTAAGATCAGCGCAATCCAGACTGACCACCACAAAATCCAATAGGCTCGGAAACGATTACGTAAAGGTGCGGCAAGAAAAGATCCACCTATTGCTGCAATCGAAGAAAAGGAAATCAAAAATCCAATTAATGTTGCTGGAATTCCGACATGCTTATCCAGCCAAACTACGTAAAATGTGCTCTGAATATTATTTCCCACATGTACCATCATGCCGATCATAACGGTGATAGCGATGGTGGGCACGCTTAGTAGCCGGAAGGAGCTGACATAGTCAGCGGGGTCTGGGAGCAGCTCTCGCAATCTAATTCTGGGCCGGCGAGGTGGTGTAACGCCGTCGCGAGGCGTGTTGAGAGAGTGGTGGGGCAACATTAGAACGGACAATACATAGCCTACGCCACAAACCCCGATTAGGCTGAAGGCCGCCCATGGGCCGGCTAGATCCCATGAGGCTCCTACGGCGGGTGGTCCGATGATATGGCCAACCCGAACAATAGCGCTGAGCCGTGCAGCATAACGCGTTCGCCCGCGCATAAGTTGGCCCACCAATGTCTGCGCACCGAGCCAGCCGATCGAATCACATGTTCCAGAAATAAGCTGTATTAAGATCAATGCCCAAACAAACGGTGCCGCTGGATACATAAACGGCGTGATCAAAGCTAATGTGGCGAAAAAAAGTAAAACTCGACGGGTCCCAATACGATCCATCATAACGCCGGCGTGAATAGAGATAAAAAGAGAAAGTAACGGTCGACAGCCCAATACTAATCCGAGGGTGAAACCTTCTGGGATGCCTAAATTTACCCGTGCCCAGATGGGTATAATAACCAAAAGCATGAAATGAGAGCTGGTGCTAAATATTCCAATCCCATAAACCGCGAGCTGATGCCGGATAGGTACCGGGGTCATGTCGGTAGCTGTTTGCGGGGGAGAAGGGGTACTCATAAGCTCAGCTATAATAATACGCCGTCATTTGAAATTAGGACATAGTCGGCATCGATTTGACGGTTCGAATTTCCCCCCTTACGCTCATTCCCATATATAAATCTTGGGAGGCGTAAATGGATGATTTGGTCGCTACTATCAAAGAATTAGTTGTTGCGAACCGCATCTTGGCTCACGAAGGCGTAGTTGACGCGTTTGGGCATATTAGTGTGCGACACCCGGATAATCCTGAGCGATATTTTCTCTCTGTATCGCGTGCGCCCGAGCTGATCACCCGCGATGATATTGTCGAATTTTCACTTGATGGTGAGGCATTCGATCTTCGTGACCGCACCCCCTACGGCGAACGGTTTATCCATGGCGCTATTTATGAAATGCGACCCGACGTCAATTCTGTGATTCATAATCATTCCCACGAGATAATTCCTTTTGGTGCGACTAAAACCACCTCGCTACGCCCAATAGCCCACGTCGGTTCACCTATAGGTCGCAACGTTAAAACTTGGGATATTCGTGACAAGTTCGGTGAGACAGACTTGCTTGTGGTCGATATGGATCAGGGTAGAGATCTCAGCACTACACTCGGAGATGGCCGAGTAGCACTAATGCGAGGGCACGGAGCTGTAGTCGCGTGTGACAACATAAAGCATGCGGTTATGACAGCCGTCTATTTGCAGGTGAACGCAAAGCTGCAACTTATGACCTTGCAACTGGGTGATCCGGTTTATCTGTCTGATGCGGAAATTGATAATTGTTTCAAACGTCAAACCAGCCCCCTTGGCCTCGACAGGGCATGGGAGTATTGGGTCGCTCGTGCAAATGTAGGAGAAATTTAACGACACAATCTTGGGCAGCTTGCGCCCTTTGAACACCGGCGATAGCAGTGATAGGGTCCGCTTATTCAGTAATAAGGGACAATAAACCATGCGTGCTGCAATCATTGAGGAATTCGGACCGGTCGACACCCATAACTTTGGCGAATTGCCGGATCCGACGCCCGGCCCTGGCGAAGTTTTGATTGATGTGCATGCAATTGGCGTTAATTTTCCGGACACGCTGATGGTCCAAGGCCTTTATCAGGTGAAGCCAGACCGCCCATTTGCTCCTGGACGGGATGCTGCTGGCGTTGTTACGGAAGTAGGAGACGGAGTGACAACCGTAAAACCAGGTGACCGCGTTGTCACGGTCTATAGTTTTGGCGCTTATGCCGAAAAACGCGTAGTCCCTGAAGAACGTTGCTTTCCTCTCCCCGCAGAGGTCGATTTTGCTGTTGGGGCAGGCATGGCAACCACATATCTGACTGCTTGGGTCGCACTTATGAGCCGGGCCGAATACAAATCCGGTGAAAAAATACTGATTCTCGGGGCAAGTGGTGGTGTTGGGCTCGCTGCCATCCAAATTGCCAAGGCGCACAATGCTTTCGTCATCGGCGGTACAATGAACCCCGAAAAATCCGGTGACGTCCTTAAAGACAGCGGCGCGGATGCGGTGGTGTGTACCAAAGGTGAAGATATTAATGAATCACTGCGCCAAGAAGTCTTCAACGCGACCGACGGTTACGGCGTCGATATCGTTCTCGATTCAATAGGCGGTGATTTGTTTGCGGCGGCATTACGGACACTCGCCTTTGGTGGCCGACTATTGGCTGTCGGATTTATCGCGGGTATTCCAACGGCGCGTGCAAATTACTTCAATTTAAAAGATATTTCTTTGGTTGGAATGGGTCTTGATCTGCATTTTCGTCACAAACCTCACATCATCCCAGAGGCCGCCGCAGACATTTTTAAACTTTTGAAAGAAGGAAAAATAAATCCGCAGGTGACGGATATATATCCATTGGAGGATTTCAAATCCGCAATGGGAAAATTTGGTGACGGTAAAAGCGTTGGCAAAATGATCCTGACTACGGGAAATGACTAGGTCGCGTCTATACAATGACGAAACAAACTCAATCCATTATTCGCACCGCCTTGGCCAATGGTCAGCGTACGCTGTCCGAATACGATAGTAAAAAAATACTTGCAGCTTATGGCGTGCCGGTTAGCCGTGAGAGACTTGTAACTAGCGCTAAACAGGCACGTGAGGCCGCAAAAAAAATAGGTTATCCGTTAGTACTTAAGGGGTGTTCAGCGAACGAGGCCCACAAAACAGAAAAAGGCCTCATTGCCGTTGGGTTATCGACCCAAAAAGAATTATCAGAAGCATATTCTATGATCTCAAAGCGAGCCGGCAAACGTTATGAAGGTGCCTATTTGGTCCAGGAAATGGTTAAAGGTGTGCGTGAAATTATGATCGGCATGCACCGTGATCCATCATTTGGCCCATCGGTATTATTCGGGTTGGGGGGTATATTCACGGAAATATTGCAAGACGTTGTGTTCCGCGTGGCACCCCTTAAAATGCGTGACGCCCAAGATATGCTGACGGGCATAAAGGGACACAAAATCCTTGGTGCGGTACGTGGAATGCCCGCGGTGGACGAAGGTCTCTTGCGTAAGTCAATTTTAGCAGTGAGCCAAATCGCTATCGATCACCCGGAAATTGCGGAGATTGATATAAATCCGCTAATTATCCGTGGCAAGCGGCCCGTTGCAGTAGACGCGTTGGTCGT
>CAYZMI010000121.1:0-5834 GCA_964479475.1 uncultured Rhodospirillaceae bacterium
TTTGATTGGGTGTGCCATAAACAGCACAGGTTGACGAAAATACTACATGTAAGAGGGAGGCTTTCCTCATCATCTCGAGTAAATTCAAAGAGCCTGCGACGTTATTAATATAATATTTTTCTGGGGCTTCTAAGGATTCCCCCACGTAGGCATAAGCCGCAAAATGAATTACAGCTTCCGGACTATGCGTTTGGATGGCCTCGAGAAGCGCGGCCGAGTCACCAATATCCCCCTCTACTAGCGGGCCCCATTGAACAGCGTTTCGGTTTCCCCGGCTTAAATTATCATAAGCGATAGGAACGTAGCCGGCTTTGGCTAAGGCTTTGCAGGTATGGCTACCAATATAGCCTGCCCCGCCGGTTACTAAGATTGTGCTCATCAAGTTATTGCCATTGAGCTGTTAGTAAATAAGAGATGTGGCAGGTGGGCTAAATTCCACATATTTTCTCATATTTTCTACTCAAATAAATATTCATAAAAGTTGGGGTACGAAAATACTTCCCCAAGTTTTGGCAATAATTGTTCACCAAATAAAATAGGTAACATTTTTTCTTAAATAAGAAGTTCAAAAGAACGCCAAGTTATAACAATATAATTGGTTGCGCGGTTATTTAAAATCTATCGTCTGATCTCACTGTGATTTAATTTATCAAAGTGATTTATTAAATTGTTTTATTCTGAAGAAGCGCGAACCGATTTCAGCATGAAGGCTGGAACATGTGGGCCCATTCCGACGACTGTTTCTTCCGAACTTTTCTCACTCGAATTATTTTGGTTTGGCTTCCGGGGCCGGCTTTTTTTGGGAGTTCTTGCCCTCGGTGTGGTAGTGAGCGTTGCACCGTCTTTTATATCGGTGGATTGAGCCACATTTTTTTTGGCGGCCCCTTTTTTGACCGTCTCTTTTTGTGTGCGACGGTTCCCACGACTGCGTTTGGACCGAATATCATCCATTTCGACTGATACCGTTCCCTCAACGTTGATTTGTTCGATGTCGTTACCGATAAAATTTGTTACTGCATCGAGAAATGCGGCATCGTCCGGAGTGGCTATCATATGCGCCCGTCCATCACGACCTGCGCGGCCAGTCCGACCGATACGGTGAACGTAATCCTCAGCGTGACTGGGCACATCAAAATTGAAGACATGCGAGACCCTTGGTAAATCGAGCCCACGGGCGGCAACATCGCTAGCGACTAAAAATTGTGTTTGATCATCTTTGAAAGCTTGGAGCGTTTCTAGTCTTGCCGGCTGTGACATGTCGCCGTGTAGTGCAGCGGAATTGAAACCGTGTTTTTGCATTGACCGGTTAAGAATATCGACATCGCGTTTTCGGTTGCAAAAGACGATGGCGTTTTCCACATCTTCTGAACGAATTAGCCGCCGCAGCGCATCCCTTTTAGTTCGCGGTTCCTTGCCTACGATGACAAGAGATTGCTTGACTGTTTCTGCCGTCGAAACATTGGGAGTGACAGTGATTTCTTTGGGGTTCATGAGAAACTTGTCAGCAATTTGGCGAATTTCGGGCGGAATGGTTGCTGAAAAGAAGAGTGTCGTTCTTATGGTTGGCAACAAAGCAACTATCCGTTCTACATCCGGCATGAAACCCATATCCATCATGCGGTCTGCTTCATCGATAACCAGAATCTTTATATCGGTGAGGAGGATGCGGCCCCGCTCAAAATGATCTAGCAAACGGCCCGGTGTTGCGATGAGGACATCAACCCCGCGGTCCAATTTTGCCGTTTGATCATCAAATGATACGCCGCCGATCAGAAGCGCCATAGTTAATTTGTTATATTTACCATATGTCGTGAAATTTTCGGCGATTTGTGTCGCGAGTTCACGCGTCGGCGTGATTATCAACGAACGCGGCATGCGGGCGCGGGCTCGTCCCGCGGATAAAATGTCTATCATTGGGAGCGTAAATGATGCGGTTTTCCCGGTACCGGTCTGCGCACAGCCCAATACGTCTCTACCCATTAAGACGTATGGTATAGCTTGTTCCTGGATTGGTGTTGGCGTCTGGTAGCCGGCATCAGTAACGGCCCGTAATACTTCTGCGCTCAACCCGAGATCTGTAAATTTCATGCGGTGACTAATATTCCTAACATTGTAGGTTACGAACGGCCCCTATTTGGGCCCAATCGGCCAGGAAGTCAAACATTGTAGTTACTTGGGTGAAAATGGCATAGTGCAATACCTGACGAATAGTGATTTGAACAAAGATTGAAGGCCATGCCCAAGCGACTGACAGATTTGCAGGTTCAACAGTATAAACGTGATGGGTTTGTTTCACCGATACGGATCATGTCGGAAGACAATGCCTATGCTTTGCGCGAAAAAATGGAAGCGATTGAAGCTGCACAAGGAAAACCGATCCACGGCACTCAAAAAACCAAATGTTCTCTTTTGTTTCCATTTTTGTATGACGTTTTCACGAGCGGTATCGTGTTGGATGTTGTCGAGGATTTGATCGGGCCCGACATCTTAAAATATCAGTGCGGCATTTGGATTAAGGAACCAGAGGCAGGTTCTTATGTCAGCTGGCATCAAGATTCTACTTATTACGGGATGGATCCATTGGAATTGGTCAGTGGATGGTTGGCGTTGTCACCTGCGACAAGGGAAACTGGTTGTATGCAGGTGATCCCAGGTTCCCACAAGTTGGGCCAAATACCGGTTGATTACACAGAGGTAAACCAGGACAACTTACTGGCGAGCGGTCAACGGACGCGTTTCGAATTTGATGAATCAGAAATTGTCTATATGGAACTTCAACCTGGTGAAATGTCCCTCCACCACGTAGCGCTCGTCCACAGTTCTCGTCCCAATCACGGTCAGGATCGCCGTATTGGGATCTCCGGCGGATATTTGCCCCCTCATGTCCAACAAACGACCGAACTTAAGGCCTCCGCAATGCTTGTGCGCGGAGAGGACAAGTTTGGACATTATCCACTTGATGAACATCCACCTACTTCGGTTGACGACCCTACAACAGTCGAATGTCATGATCGAGCAGTTAAACTATACCGTGATAAATCTGTCGAATGCGGCAATCAAACGGCTTGGCGCTACGGATAACTCTAAACTGATTGGGTATCAGAGAGTTAACTGGAAAAATCGAAACCGTAATCTGAGAAATTTGCAGAGAGGCTGGTTTAATTTTGGGCAAATAAATTGTCCGTCGCCGTCAACAGAGCCAAATATACTATGTGCTTGATTTGAATTCTATGCACCATGATGATGGATAGTTAACAAAGAAAGGGTCGGCGGAAATCAGCCGACCCCTTCCATTAAAACTTAGTGCTTCCTATTTTTTGCCAAACAGCATTTTTGAGGCCGCTTTTACGACTTCTGGATCGGCTCCGGCAAATCCATCATTAACGACTTTTTGAATTTTTTCACCAGAAGAATAGATTACGCGCAGCCGTCGCTTCTTTGCATCTGCAATAAAGGCTGGGTCTTTTGCCATTTCCGCGTACGATTTGCGACCTGAATTTATGTGTTTTTGAGCGACACCAGGTGGGTAAGCGAGACCTCGGCCGATAATTCCATGAGTTGCAATGAAGTTCGCAATCTTAAGATTTATGCCCGAGATATGGTCATTTATCATTGGCACATCGGGTAGCATCGGGTCTACGTAAGTTCCGATTTGCAATAATGGAACGGCAAATTCCTTACCCGGAGCAGCAGTCCCATTATATTTCTTGGCAAAAAAGTGGGGGACAATTGCTTGCCAAGCTAAGAAATTAAAGCCCGTGCCATGGTGTTCGCCTTGCTCCATTGCCAAAATCGTGCGTTTTGATCCCTTATATCCGCTGATAAGTTTAATTTTTGCGCCCAGCATTTCTTTGATCATCATAGGAATCATGAAAGACGTAGAGCCTGGGCCTGTACCACCGCAAATAACAGGAATTTTTCTGAGGTCTTGCCATTTTTTTACACCACTGTCTTTGCGAAGTACGAGTACCGTATTAGTGGTGTTAACAGAGCCTAACCAGGTGAATTTTCTTGCATCGTATTTCACCTTTTTCGGGCGCATAAGCTGAGAGATTACAAGTGTATCTGGTGGTTCAAGCATCCATTCGCCGTTATTAGGCATAACCTTTGCAGCATAATTTGTTGCTTTAAGACCACCCGCCCCGGGCATCGACTGCACAACTACTGTGGGCTTACCTGGTAGGTGATTACGGATATGATCTGCCATCGTACGTGCATATTTGCCATACGTTCCGCCAAAGCCATATCCAATCAAAATTGTAACTTTATTTGCAGCAAATGCTGGTGCGGTCGAAAATACGGCACCGGCTACCATGATTGCTGTCCCTAGTTTTAAAGCTCGCTTCATTCGATATTCCTCCTGTTCCCCAAAAGTTTTTAAAATTCTGTCAAAACGGTAAAAGAACACTGTACGCAAACTAGTTGACGAATTTAGACATAGACCAAAAGTACCCTTCCCACTCGACTGTCGCAAGAGAGTGAACAGAGCCAAAGTAGTATTAGTCTTGTCGACTTTTTTGCTTAAAAGATTATGCTTAACAAAAATTCTATGAGGAAATTTTATGGAACTAGCTGCTGATGCCGTGCGAGCGCGATATGGAATGATCATTCCGTCATCTAATCGGATGGCGGAACCCCATATGGCGCGTTACAACCCGCAAGGTGTGGTTACTCATACCATGCGGGTCCGAATGACCGGCCAATATTTCATGGCGCTCGACGAGTTATTACCCAAAGTAGCGCAAGCTTCCGATATTCTTGCCGATACCAAATGTGATCCAATTGTTTTTCATTGTACGGCAAACTCTATGGCAGAGGGTATTGCCGGTGAAAAACGTATTGCTGAAACTATAGAAGCCGCCACCGGGCAGACAGCAGCCACAACTGCATCGGCAACTATGGCCGCCTTTGAAAAATTGGGAGTAAATCGGCTTGTCCTGATTTCACCCTATGTGAGATCAATACACGAACATGAAATCGAATTTCTCGAAGAGGCCGGCTTCGAAATAGTTAGTGAGCGCAATCTTGGTTTTAAAACCTCAGATGGATATTGTGGGGTCCTGCCAGCAGAATGGATCGAAACACTTTCCCAAATGAAAGATGATCGAGCAGACGTGTATTTCGTGAGCTGCGCAAATATCCGTGCCATTGAGGTTCTCGAGGAAATGGAGGCTATGCTTGAGGCGCCCGTGGTGACGAGTAACCAGTTGGTGATATGGCAGGCTTTACGCTTGGCGGGTGTAGATGGACCAATACCTGGGCTGGGCCGACTTACTGTTTAGAAATTTAGAAGTCCAAGTCGGCGACTGTATGGGCATTTTTTTGAATAAAAGCGAGGCGACGTTCAGGTTTTCTGCCCATCAAATCCTCTACAAGAGTTGTCGTCCGTTTTAATTCTTCAACAGCAGCGTCAGCGGCGGGAATTATCACGCGGATTAACGAACGCCTGGCAGGGTCCATGGTGGTTTCTTTGAGTTGTGTGGCAGGCATCTCACCAAGGCCCTTGAAACGACTGATATCAATATTGCCCCGCTTGGTGAAATGCTCTTTTATAAGTTTTTCCCGATGCTGATCGTCCATGGCGTACATGGTCAAGGCACCTTGTGTTATTCTGTATAGTGGTGGCATGCCGAGATAAAGGTTTCCATCCTCGATCAACTTGGGCATTTCGCGAAAAAAAAATGTCATTAATAATGATGCGATATGGGCCCCATCGACATCCGCATCTGTCATGATGATGACGCGTTCGTATCGTAGTTTGTTTCCGTCGTATGCGCTGCCAGTGCCGCACCCAAGGGCTTGCACGAGATCCGCGAGTTCTTGGTTGGCACGTA
>CAYZMI010000122.1:0-4084 GCA_964479475.1 uncultured Rhodospirillaceae bacterium
CACAATTGCCTCTGCATCCCGGCCATACAACGTCAGATAATACCATGAGCCGTAAGCCACCGCAGCCAAGACAGCCGCAACCAGCAAGATAAATCCCGTGGGCATACGCCCTTCTACAATAGGAGAGGGCGCAACCAGGGACACCTGACGACCACCATGCGCAACTTCCCGGTAACGCCGCATGGTCTCGGTCAGATCGAGCCCTAAATATTCTGAATAGGCGCGCACGAACCCAGCCGCATAGGTAGGACCGGGCAAGTCATTAAAACGGCCCTCTTCAATAGCTAGCAAATAGACCTGACGAATGCGGAGCGTTGACGAAACTGCGGCGAGATCTGTGTTGTGCGCCAACCGCATTTCGCGCATAGCGGCGCCGAACTCTGCTTCTTCAGCGGTGTTAGCCACAGAATCTGTAGGAGACGAATTTGCCAACGTTTCCGCTGCCATAATGAAAACCCATTGGTTGCCTTTGTAAGTAGCAATAAAGGAATTCCAGAATCAACAATTTATTGGACCATTTTCGATCTTTTGTTTTTATTTTCAGTCTTCTAACACCAGAATTCCATGGTCTTGGGCATAGGACGCGAGTTTTCGGCGCAAGCTATGGTCAGGCAGATTGAGCAGCGAATTAATATAAGCGCACAACGAGCCGGCATCGAGAGATCGTATCATCGCACGTACCGCGCCAACTTGCGACGGCGGCATCGAAATTGTTCTAAACCCGAGCGCAATCAATGCCATTGCCTCTACCGGATTGCCGGCCATTTCCCCACACAACGACAAGGGTACGTCGGCTTCACCGGCAGCTTGAACAAGATGCCGCAACATCGATAACAAACCAGGGGATAAAACGTCGTATCTCTCAGCAACACGCGGATTTCCACGATCGCTTGCAAACATAAATTGAAAAAGATCATTGCTGCCCACTGATAAAAAATCTATCCGTGCAAGAAGGGGCTCGAGCTGCCACATAAGTCCGGGGACTTCTAGCATTACCCCCACCCGCAGATTGGCCGGCAATAAACCACCGCGTTCGCGTTCGCGCTGAAGCTCGATATCGAGTATAGATCGCGCAGAATCAAATTCCGCAACTTCGGTGACCATTGGAAACATAACCGCCAGATCACGCCCTTGCGCCGCATGAATTAGGGCGCGAAGCTGTTGTCGAAGCATAGAGGGTCGATCAAGTCCAACGCGGATAGCTCGCCAGCCCATATTGGGATTTTGCTCGCCGATATCGTGGAAATAGGGCAACTGCTTATCCCCCCCAATATCAAGTGTGCGGAACATAACCGGGCGATCACTCGCGAGATCAAGCACCCTCTTATACAATCCGGTCTGAGCACTGACGCTAGGTAACTCTGACCTCACCATAAAGGGTATTTCGCTTCGGAATAAGCCGATTCCGTCTGCGCCTGTTTCTTCAAGCTGCTGCACATCGATAAGCAAACCGGCGTTCAGATTCACCGAAATACGAATTCCGTCTCGTGTCACAGAGGGTTCAGTGCGCATCGCTGCGTAAAGCTGGCGACGTTCCTCGCGCGCACGAATAGTATCAGAGACCATTTGTTGGATATCGTCACCGGGTCTAACAAATACCTGGGCATGATCGCCATCGACAATAACGGGATCACGCGGATCAATGCGAACCAACAAATCTGTAATCCGGCCTACCACCGGGATGTTTAGCGCACGCGCAACAATTGCAACGTGCGAAGTAGCCGAACCCTCTTCGAGAAGCAGCGCACGCAGCCGACGAGGTTCATAATCTAGCAATTCTGCAGGACCCATGTTACGGGCCAAAAGTACGACTTCCTCGGGTAAATCCTCCCTGGCAGCAGTAGGGCTAACCCCGTCCAGATGTTGCAAAAGCCGATTTGCCAAATCCTCAAAATCGTGTAACCGCTCACGCAAATAGGGATTGGAAGCCATACTCATTCGCACACGCATGTCATCATGCACCTTTTGTACGGCGGCTTCTGCAGCCAAACCACTAGCGATGGCCTCCCGGAGCTGCCTAAGCCAACCGGCATCGCGGGCTACCAAACGATAGGTCTCAAGCACATCCCGATGCTCACCACGATCAGAAAGTTCCTTAGCTGCAAACAAATCGTCGATGGCTTCTTGCATAGAGGACACTGCACTCAATAAACGCCGTTCTTCAGCCTCTGGGTCGTCCGCGAACATTTCCGGAATTGCTACACGCGGCTGATGGAAGACCGCGACACCCATAGCCGAGCCCGCGTTAATCTGAATGCCGGTCAAACGTGTAGGCAATATCGCGTTGCCTTCAGCCCGCATTTGCTCACCCGGGCTCACCAAGTCGCCTGCAGCTATCAATTCAGCAAGCACAACTACGATCATCTCGAGCGCTTCGACTTCCTCCTCGCTGTAGTTCCGCGCTGCTTGGTTTTGAATTGCAAGAACGCCACGCACTCGGCCGCCGCGCAAAATCGGAACTCCTAAAAAGGAGTTAAATTTTTCTTCGCCAGTTTCTGGCCGATATGCAAAATTCGGATGAGATTGGGCATCAGCCAAGTTCAATACACGGGCATGTGCAGCTATATCACCTATCAATCCTTCGCCAACCCGCAATCTAGTTTGATGCACAGCGGTCCGGTTGAGGCCTTGAGTTGCAAATAATTCCAAAACTTCGCCTGCGCGCATGACATAAACGGTGCACACTTCAACCACCATTTCACCAGCGATGACCTTTACTAGTTCGTCTAAGCGCTGTTGGGTTGTCCCATGCCCAGCCATAATTGCGCGAACACTCCGCAACAAACTTCTGACACCTGTGACGATTGTTTCGGTCATTTCATGTCCATGCTTGATTGCGCAACCAGGGCACTACTATTGGGAATCAAGCCCATATGCGGTGTGCAACGCTCGTAGCGCAAGTTCCGCATAATCATCGGAGATTAGAACACTTACTTTAATTTCAGAGGTGGATATCACTTGAATATTGATTCCTTTTTCGGCCAAGGCCGTGAACATCGTTTGTGCTACCCCTGCATGACTACGCATGCCAACACCGATTACCGAGATTTTGACCACGTTGTCGTCCCCGATTAGACGACCAAAGCCCAGCTCGCTACGATGGCCTTCCAAAACGTTACAAGCGCGTTCGAAATCGGATTTTGCGACCGTGAAGGTCATATCCGTCGCTTTGCCGTCTTCCGAGATATTTTGGACAATCATATCCACATTAATATGCGCATCTGAAAGCGGCCCAAATATGGAAGCCGCAACCCCGGGACGATCGGCTACTCGCACCAGCGTGATCTTTGCTTCATCCTTGTTATAAGCGATACCGCTAACAATTTCCTGCTCCACTATCTCTTCCTCATCAACAACTAAAGTCCCGGATAGGTCGGAAAATGACGACCGAACTTGCAGGCGAACGCCGTAATTCATGGCTAATTCTACGGAACGAGTCTGCAGAACTTTGGCGCCAAGTGATGCCATTTCAAGCATTTCCTCGTAGGTAATCTTATCGAGTTTATGCGCCCGTGTAACGATCCTGGGATCCGTTGTGTATACCCCATCCACATCGGTGAATATATCACACCGATCGGCGTTGCAGGCAGCTGCTAGAGCAACCGCCGATGTATCCGATCCACCCCGGCCTAACGTGGTGATACGATTATCTGATCCGAGGCCCTGAAAACCCGCTATTACGGGCACTTGGCCAACTGCCATGCTCCGCAGTAATTCCTTCGTTTCGATGTTTTGAATTCGAGCCTTACCATGTGCATCATCGGTACTTATTGGAATTTGCCACCCTTGCCAGGATCGCGCGTCGACGCCTTCCTTTTGAAGTGCTAGTGCCATAAGACCAGCGCACACCTGTTCACCTGACGCTACAATCGCATCATATTCGCTTACGTCGTAAAACTCTGACATGCCTATAGTTATTTCGACTAATTCATTAGTCACTCCAGCCATGGCAGAGACGACGACGGCAACCTCGTTTCCAAGGTCAATTTCCGCCTTAATCTTTTGGGCAACCCGAAGGATGCAGGCAGTGTCGGCAACCGATGTGCCGCCAAATTTTTGTACGACGCGAGCCATGACTCTTCCA
>CAYZMI010000122.1:4184-5831 GCA_964479475.1 uncultured Rhodospirillaceae bacterium
GGATGCGGCGGTGGTTTAGTGGCTGAACCGCTTTGCCGAATGGGCGCCTCCGTTACCGGAATAGACGCATCCGCGGCAAATATAGCGACAGCATCATTGCATGCCGATCAAAACGGGCTTTCCATTGATTACCATGCTGCCTCAGCCGAAAACCTCGCAACTGAAAACGTGAATTTTGACGTGGTGTTAGCATTAGAAATCGTTGAACATGTCGCCGATGTGACCCTTTTTCTCAGTTCTATTACAGAAATGCTCAAGCCCGGCGGGTACCTCATTATGTCTACTTTAAACCGCACTACTAAAGCCTATGTTTTCGCAATTTTTGGCGCAGAATATGTATTACGATGGTTGCCACACGGCACCCATCAATGGAAAAAATTCGTGCGCCCCTCGGAACTCACCGAAGGTTTAGAAAATTGGGGTGTAAAAATCACCGACCTAACAGGCATCTCCTATAATCCACTACAAGACGAGTGGCATCTATCACGGGATTTGAACGTAAATTATCTGTTGAGTGCAGAAAAACCGACTGGTTAGGTAAAAAATTCTCGTTCCGTATAAGGCATTAATTTTGTGCGTCTTTATCAGGCGCCCAGGGAATTTTCTGGAATTCGATTCCTTCGTCGTTCAGAGACGCGGCTTCGCTATCGCTGGCTTCGCCATAGATATTGCGGGTTTCAGCCTCACCGTAGTGTATTTTACGCGCTTCCTCAGGGAATTTTTCACCCACATAATCGCAATTTTTTTCAACTTCTTGGCGCAGCTCTTTGACGGCTTGAATATACTGACCCATTTGCTGCGCAGCATGAGCCGTCACTGCCTTATTTTCGTCGCTTTTCTTTTTTGTCCCGGACACTGCAGGAGCCATCAGCGATTTTGAAACAGTTGTATCGCCACAAATTGGGCACGCTACATGCCCTGCCTTAGAAAGCTTTTCGAAAGCATTGCTGTTTTGAAACCATGATTCAAATTCATGGTCATTTGCGCACATGAGGTCAAAAACGATCATTTATTTGGCACTAAATAGTTATCTATTTAACATAAAATGGTCGAAATTCTTTGTAAATCAAGTATTAAACTCCCATTCCGTTACGTATAAAGGAAACGATGGATCACTCAAACTTAACTGCATCCCCGTGGGTAGTGCGCTTCGCTCCTCTTATTCCTGCAAATGGTCCAGTACTCGATCTCGCCTGTGGCCGAGGCCGTCACGCCACATATTTGGCAGACCGTGGCCATCCTGTCATTGCGCTCGACCGCAATCGCGATTCCTTAGCGACTCTTGAAGGCAAAAAGAACATCGAAACCATGGAAGTTGACTTGGAAAACGATTGCTCCTTAAACCTCGGTAACAGGTGTTTCGCAGGAGTTATCGTCACTAATTATCTCTTTCGACCAATATTTCATTTAATATTGTCATTAATACACGATCACGGTGTCCTTATTTATGAAACTTTCGCCGTAGGTAATGAGCGCTACGGAAAACCAGCCAATCCAAATTTTTTGCTACGACAAGGGGAATTACTCGATATTGTCCATCCGGTGTTGCATGTCGTTTCATTTGAAGATGGATTTGTACACAAGCCACGACCATCAGTTGTACAAAGAATATGTGCTGTCAAAAGTTCGAACGATGAGCCAAATAAA
>CAYZMI010000123.1:0-4034 GCA_964479475.1 uncultured Rhodospirillaceae bacterium
CCAAACCTCTCGGTTATAGCGTCAGCAAGCTTTTCTATGTCGTCTGATTTTGTGAGATCCATAGGAATGAGGGTTGCATTTGATTTGCCGTCGCTTGCGGTACGAATGGCGTCGTCCACCTCTTCAAGACCGCCAACCGTTCGAGCAAGCAATATTACCTTTGCCCCTTCGGCAGCAAATCGGCGGGCGACGGCGGCGCCAATGCCACGGGAGGCACCTGTAATTAGGGCGATGCGTCCTTCTAAGTGGTTTGTTGGCCCTTCCATCCGCTGCTAGCTGAGGTTGGCTAGAAAGGATAGCTGCGAGCTAGTACGTCCATTTTCGTGATCCAGAAGAGGAACGGGGTATTCCCCGGAAAAACATGCATCACAATATTGCGGCAGGTTACGTGAACGCTTTTCAAATCCCATTGCGCGATATAAACCATCAATAGATATAAAGGCGAGCGTGTCTACTCCAATTGTTTGAGCCATTTCATCCACCGTTTGTTGTGCTGCTAATAGCTCGTCTTGCTCTGGAGTATCAACTCCGTAGAAACATGAATGAGTGGTGGGGGGACTTGAAATCCTCATATGAACTTCTTTGGCGCCGGCACTACGCACCATTTCAACGATTTTGACCGAAGTGGTACCTCGAACAATACTATCATCCACTAAAATAACACGTTTTCCCTGGATAACAGATCTGCTGGCGTTATGCTTCAATTTTACGCCCAGGTGACGAATTTGGTCGGTAGGTTCAATAAAAGTACGACCTACATAGTGATTTCGAATTATTCCGAGTTCATAAGGTAATTTTGTTTGGGTGGCGTATCCCATCGCGCTTGGAACACCTGAATCGGGTACAGGTATAATAATATCCGCTTCTATGTGGCTTTCTTTTGCTAACTCAGCTCCGATTTTCTTGCGCGCTTCGTAAACGCTTGACCCTTCGACTACGCTGTCTGGCCTAGAAAAATAAATATATTCGAAGACGCAAAACCGCGAAGGTTGCGACGCGAAGGGCTTAAAACTATTTTGACCGCCCTTATTAATAACAACAACTTCACCAGGCTCTATGTCCCTGATGAAAGTTGCGCCAATTATATCCAAAGCACAGGTTTCGGAAGCAAGAAAAAAAGCATTATCCATCTCGCCTAACACTAGTGGCCGGACACCCATCGCGTCTCTTACACCAATCAGAGTATCATCCGTCATGGCTACTAACGAATATGCACCTACGACCTGGCGCAAGGCATCGACCAAACGATCAACGACGGTGGCTTGCTGGCTGATTGCGATTAGGTGGATGATCACTTCCGTATCTGTAGTCGACTGGAACAAGCACCCTCTTTGTACAAGTTGCTGGCGAAGCAATGTAGAGTTCGTCAGATTTCCGTTGTGAGATAAGGCAAGTCCACCAAACTCAAAATCGGCAAACAGCGGTTGAATATTACGTTGCGCGGTTTCGCCAGTGGTTGAATACCTATTATGTCCAATTGCCGTATGCCCGAGCAATTTTTCCATTACAGTTTCACTACTGAAGATATCACCGACGTGACCGGGTGCCCGATGTTCGCGGAAATGAGAGCTATCATGGGTTACAATGCCGGCGGCTTCCTGGCCTCTGTGTTGCAATGCGTGTAGCCCGAGAGCAGTTAAAGCTGCTGCGTCGGGATGACCAAATACACCAAAAACACCGCATTCTTCATGAAGGTGATCGGTCTCAAAAGGATGAGTAATTGAATGCGAATTCATAGTTTAACGTTGTCCCTTGATTAGGCGATCCATTTCCTTCCGTTCTTTACTGGAATAGCCCTGTCTTTGTGGTGATGTCGGTGATTTGGTTTCAGGCTCAATCAATTTTTCAAACCGACGAAGCGATTGTTCTGGTTCACCGCCATTCATTTCAGTTTTTACAATCCAGCTTGCAGGGGCCATCATTTGCAATTTATAGGAACCCCATTGAACGACGGGACGAAACTTTGATTCCTTTATCCAGGATGGCTGTTTGGCAGTATCGGTTGGAATATCAATCGCCCAGGCTAAACACAGATATGTCAAGGAAACAAGTATCGCTCCAAATCCGAGACCAAACACCAATCCAACTGACCGGTCAAGCGCACTTAATCGGCTATCGCGTATTCGTCGACCAATTGCATGACTGACTATGGTGAGTACGATGAGTGTAACCAAAAATATGCTCAAAGCTGCTGCTGAATCGGCAAGGAACCCAACCGCTATCCATTTCTGAGCAAATGGCTGAACAAAGTTAAATGCATAAAGTGTTGTGAAGGCTGCCCCGACCCAACCCAACAAAGCCAAGATGACTCTAACGAATCCAAGAGAAAATGCTGTGAGACCTGCTAATACGACGATGCTGACTACAGCTATGTCCGCAACACTCATTTGAGATATCCATATTCGGGGGTAGCTGGGTGGCCCGGCCGCGCTGAGGAGTTATTAATTAGTTCGACGAGGTTTCTTAAATGTATGATTTCGGTGCGTTGAATAGAAGTAGAGGCGATACTATGGCCACTATTATCGTCATTTATTCTTTTTGGAATAATCGATGTATTAAATCCAAGTTTAGCGGCTTCCCTCAATCTATGATCCGTTTGTCCCACTGTACGGATTTCACCCGAAAGGCCTATTTCTCCAAAAATTACGGAATTTGGTGGCGGAGGTTGGTCAGTTAGGGCAGAGAGCAAAGCAGTTGCCACAGCTAAGTCAGCTGCAGGCTCTAGAATTCTCAATCCGCCGGCGACATTTAGATAAATATCGTTTCCAGTAAAAGCAATACCGCACCTGGCTTCTAATACGGCTATTACCATAGCTAATCGCCCCGAATCCCAGCCCACAACTGCTCGGCGCGGCGTTGCCAAAGCTGAGGGTGCTACCAGAGCTTGAATTTCCACGAGTAGTGGTCGAGATCCTTCAATGCCAGCAAATACAGCGCCACCGCTGACGTTAGTTGGATGCTGTGTCAGAAACAATGCTGATGGATTGGCCACTTCCGTCAATCCACTATCTGTCATTTCGAATACGCCAATTTCATCGGTTGGCCCGAACCTATTTTTAATCCCACGCAAAATTCTGAACTGGTACCCGCGTTCCCCTTCAAAATAAAGAACCGTATCTACCATATGTTCTAAAATTTTTGGCCCAGCAATTGTACCTTCTTTCGTGACGTGACCGACCAGAATTAGACAAAAACCGCGGTGCTTGGCTAGGCGTATGAGCTCCTGTGCGCTGGCTTTGACTTGCGCGACTGTCCCGGGAGCGGAATCTAAATTATCAATGAACATTGTTTGAATAGAATCGATAACTACGATACGACAGGACGGATAGGAATCCATAGTTGTTATGAGGTCACGGACGCTCGTAGCTGCGGCCAGTTGGACCGGCGCATCACCAATACCAAGTCGATTTGCGCGAAGCCGAATTTGATCGATTGATTCTTCGCCTGATACGTAAATGCAAGTTGAGCTTTCTGCAAGTTTGCCTACAACCTGCAGTAGAAGGGTCGACTTACCAATACCGGGGTCACCACCGACCAGAATGGTAGAACCGGGAACCATGCCGTCTCCGCATACGCGGTCGAATTCCATAAGCCCTGTAATCAATCTTGGTTTTTCGGATGATTTACCCGCAAGCTCGACGAATTTAATTTTTTTTCCTTTTACTTTATTGAGACCTTTAGGGATGATCATGCCAGATTGATCTTCGACTATACTGTTCCAGTTGCCACAGGAATCACATTGACCTGTCCATTTGGCGAAAATCGCATTGCATTGTTGACAAATAAACTGGCTGATTGGTTTCCCCATCTATATTAAATTCGATTTTAATTGGCCTGGTTGTATGTGCGCTTGCAGTGGTTGTACCTTGTAGCAAGGTTGACGATATTAACAATCAAAGTAAGACCGGTCAGTGAAATGGCCATCATTATTTAATGGCTCCGATGTATCGACGTTCGTAGCGGTTTCCTAAATTAGTTAGAATTTCGTATCCGATTGTTTCTGCGTCATGTGCTAAGTCGTCGGCGGTATAAGA